>JALWON010000114.1 GCA_027083475.1 Sulfurimonas sp. | reverse complement strand
TGCGAAATGTGTGGAGTTCTTCATGTGTTGCACTGATGACTAGCTTTAAAGAACCATCAAACTTCTCTGCATCACAAGCGGAACTGACATCTTTTTTATACCTTTTCCAATCAGTATGCTTTGTTTTGATCCCGAGTTTCATGAGCATACTTCCAAGCACACTTTGTAAAACACTCAACCATAAAATACTCTTTTTTATTTTCACTTCTGCTTGTAATTTCTCGGGTGCAAAGGCAAGATGAAGATTTTCTACACTGATGGCACTGCGATTTGTCGTAAAGATAGTATCAATCTGCTCAAATAAAAATTCATAACTCAAACTACTTTTTTCTCTGAGTTCTAAAAGAATACTTAACGTATAATCTTTTGGGGAGTAAACATCTCGCCATCTACACTCAAAACCTTGTAAATTAACATCCCTTTTTTGTGGTGTTAACGTAGGAAAAGAACCATCTTTTAAACCTTTTTCGTACTCTGCTATTGCATTTCCTGTGAAAATTGCCTGTTCAAAATAGATATCAGGTTTGTATTTTAACACTTGTAAATCATAGCCCTTTGTATAAAGCGCTTCTAAGGCAATGATACCACTGCGTAACTCCAAATGAAATTGCGTTTGTGCAATCTCTAAAATTCCCTCTAAAGCTTTTGTAGCCTCCTCTTTTAATGCTTTGGGAATTAAAATCATACTGCCATCCCCACCAAATACAAAAGGGAGTTCATGTGTTGCATCAAGGTTTAAAAGAGCAATAATACTTAAAGCGCCGACAATGTTTACATCTTTATAGTGTCCATTTTCTATGGCTTGTGTTGAGCCTTTAACATCAGAGATAACAAGGTACCAAGAGGGATCAAATGCAACAAATTTTTCTTGATTAAACCACGAGGACTTTTCTTTATAACTTGGTAATTGTTGGTAAAAATTTTGCATTATTAAAAAACAGGACTCCCATCAAAAGAGCCAAAGCTTTGTGCAAAACTTGGGTCACTATAGCCTGCCATTGTTGATTTGACTCGGAGTTTTTCTATGTCGGCTTTGCTTGAGATGCCTTGTGGGCAGACAACTGTGCAGCCATTGCACAAAGTACAGTCCCAAATGCCATTGTTTTGAATGGTATCTATCTTCTCTTGCGTTTGGTTTTCGCGTTTGTCACTGACATATTTCCACACACGAGTGAGGGCAAAGGGTCCTAAAAACTCCTCATTCACACTATAAACAGGACAAGCGGAGTAGCAGGCACCACAGAGTATACAGTCACTCTGTAAGGCATTGATTCCAACAGCACTCTCATCGAGTTGCGCCTGTGTATTGCACTCTTGAAGCCATGCTTTTGCAGTTGCATTAAAACTGTATGCCTTCTCCATATCCACTACCAAATCACGGATAAGAGGCATATTGTTCAGTGGTTCTACTCTATCGCCATCTTGTACTTTATAGGCACAGGCTAATACTTCTACATCATTGACACGCATCGCACAAGAGCCACAAACACTACTGCGACAGCCACTGCTAAAGTTGAGTGTAGGGTCTAACTCTTTTTTAATGGTATTGAGGAGTGTTAAGAGTGTCGTATTTTGCACTGCTACACTATACTCCACAAACGCATCCTCTCGCTTAATCAAGACTTTCATCCTTCC
>JALWON010000113.1 GCA_027083475.1 Sulfurimonas sp. | reverse complement strand
ATATCTGTTTTAACTACTGCCTCTAGTTTTTCAGTTATTGTTTCATTTAATGCTATGTATTTCATACTTTTTATATAGCAATTTTCAATCCTACTTTTATGTCATTTATTTTTGTTAGGCACTTAAAAGGAGATATACTCTAGTGAGTTTTCAATAATTGCTAAATCTTCCCCTGTAATAGCCATCGTTGCAGGGGCTTCACCAAATGCTGTGAGACCGTTTTCACAGACGACTTTCACCCGTACAAATTCTACATTTTCTACTCGTCGCAATGCTGTTACAAAAGGTGTTTCAAGTGGAATAGATTGTAATTGTGTTTCAATACTCTGTATCTGCATTAACTAAGTCCTAATAAAATATTGCCAACCAAAAGCCCACCAAATGTACCAATCAAATAGCCCATAATAGCCATTAAAACCCCTACACTCACTAAGTTTTTGTTGTATGTTGCTGCTAAAATTGGGGCAGAAGCAACCCCGCCGATGTTGGCAAGTGAAGCCACAGCAATGCTAAATAAATCAAGTTGAAACAGCTTTGCTCCAAGTACCATGATAAACGCATGCATAAGCAGTATACTCGCTCCTGCCAACACATAAAAACCAAGTCCAGAGAAGTTTTCAATGAGCGCTTTGGAGCCGATAAGTGCGATGATGATGTAGAGCATCGTTGTAGCAACTTCACTTGAACCATTAACTTCTTTGAGTTTTGTAAAAGAGCCGAGAATCCCAAAGAGTGAAGCAAGTAAAACAATAGTTGTTGTTGTGTTGAAGAGTGTCAATTGTGTCGCAAGTATTTGTGAAAACAAGGAAACGACAAGGGCAAACGCAATCAAAAGCCAGTAGCGTTTTGCTCCCATATTGCAGGCACACCCAATGTCATTGAGATATGCAAGGTTTTCTTCTGCTTTGGTAAACTTGTTAAAGATGTGTGCAAAAGGCACTAAAAAAAGTAAAAGCATGACCCATAGAGTATAATTGACACTATCGACTACAAGTGCAGAAGCAAAAGCATTTTCACTCACATGCAGAGCAGAGCCTACGGCTATCATATTTGCCGTGCCACCCATCCAGCTTCCAGCCAATGCTCCAAAAGCAGCTGACATAGCACTATCAAAATGAAATGCCCATGCTACAACTACAAAAGAGAGGGCAATGGAGACAACTGCTAAAAGATAGGCAAGGAGTAGGGATTTTCCAAGTTTAAAAAAGTGCCGAAAATCTACTTGTAAAAGCATCAAAAAAAGCATAGCAGGCAGAAGATTTGTTTTTGTAAGTTTATAGATAGCATTGACTTTTTCATTAAAATCAAAAAACCCACTACTCCCAAGTAACATAGCAAACGCATAAATGAGTACAACAGCAGGAATATACTCAAAGAGGGTGAGCTTACTTTTGCTTGTCACAACATGAATAACAGCAATAAGCAGTGCAAGGGTAAAAAGATAGAGAAGTGGAGAGCTAATCAAGGAGCAACCTTTATTAATTGAGTATTATTTTAATAAGTGTATCATATTTTTCAAGGATATTCATGAAAACAGTACAAATATTTTTTATACTTTTTGTTGGCATACTCAATGCCTCTTCTTCACTTATTGTCTATAACTCCAATATGGGCTTAGTCCATGAAGAGAGAAAGCTTACACTCAAAAAAGGGG
>JALWON010000112.1 GCA_027083475.1 Sulfurimonas sp. | reverse complement strand
GCGATTTCTCCACCGTTTGAAGTGATTACTTCTTCAACAGCTTTGATGCTTGCATTGATTTCTTCTGCAGTAAATGTAGGTTTTACGATTACTAGGTTTTCGTAGTTTCTCATATAATATGATCTCCTCTTGGTATTTGCCTCAATGGCGTTTGTTTCCCCTTTGGATCTAAATATGACATAATGTCACAAAGAGAAAGGAACTCGCGATTATATAGAAAAAGAGCTTAAAAACATATCAAAAAAGATATTAACTGTTTTTTTGCTATAGTTGCGTTTATGGCAAAGAAAAAAGTAAAAAAAACAAAAAAAGTTAAAAAAAGAGACAAAACTTCAAAAATCTTACTCTATACAGCATGGGTACTTGCAATTGTTGCGAGTCTTTTGAGCACTGCACTTATTTGGTACTATTTTGCACATGCAGATGCAGAACAACCAAAAGAGACACCGCAAGTAGAAAAACTATCAGCAAAAAAAGAGAAGCCAGTAAAGAGTGTTAACAAACAACTCAAAGAGATCCTTCAAAAAGAACTTGTCACAAAAGAGCTATCTGCATCACATGAACTTGATTTTAAAGAACATGCAAAGGTTTTAAAGCCTATTCCTCGACCGATTCGAGTCTTTACAAATAAGGCAAAGTTAGCGATTATTATTGATGATGTGGCAACACAGGGGCATGTCAATGCTATTAATAGACTCCATTTGGTCTTGACAAAATCTTTTTTGCCTCCGCGTGCAGCCCGCCCAAATACTCCAAAACTCGCAGAAAAAGAGAAGTTTTATATGGTACATTTACCACTTGAAGCACAGAATTTTCATGCAGAAGAGTCACACACTTTACGTATCGCAGACTCTGAGGAGAAGATTGACAAGCGGATTGATGATATAAAAAGATGGTTTCCTCGTGTGCAATTTATCAATAACCATACAGGGAGTAAATTTACTGCTAATGAGCTTGCTATGAACAGACTTATTTATGCATTAGAAAAACATCATATTCACTTTATAGACAGTCGCACAATCGCTTCGACAAAAGCTCCGAAGGTTTTAAAAAATATGGGTTTACCCTATGTGCATAGAGATATATTTTTAGATCATCACATGGATGTTGCTTATGTTAAAGCACAAATTAAAAAAGCAGTAGCATATGCAAAAAAACACAAAACTGCCATAGCCATAGGGCATCCGCACCCAAATACTTTAGAAGCTTTACGTGAATCAAAGGCACTTTTACAAGAGGTTGAACTTGTTTATGTTAAAGAGGTGTATTGAAAAATGAAACGATTGCAAGAGGAAATTCCTGCCCTTAAATCTATGAAAAAATACCCAAAAGAGTTGTATACTTCAGGAAATGAAGCCCTTTTACAGAAGAAAAAAGTCTCTATAGTTGGTGCAAGAAAAACATCCAAATACGCACGAGAACTCACACATAAATTGGCTGCTGCTTTAGCAAATGTTGGGGTTTGTGTTGTGAGTGGTGGAGCAATGGGTGTCGATGCTGTGGCACATTTAGGTGCTGGGAGCCATAACACCATCGCTGTACTTCCTTGTGGAATAAACCTCAAATACCCCGCAGTCAATAAAAATCTTTTAAATGATATTGAACGAGATGGTTTGCTGATAAGTCAATTTGCACCTGATTTTCGTGCAACTCCTTGGAGTTTTGTTTCGCGAAATGAAGTAGTGGTCGCTTTGGGTGAAGTGCTTGTTGTTGCTGAAGCAGAATTAGGAAGTGGAAGTATGCGAAGTATTGAGTTTGCTTTAAAAATGGGTAAGGAGATTTTTGTTTTTCCTCATAGGCTTGGAGAGAGTAGTGCAACAAATGCACTGCTACAGAAGAGAGAAGCCGAAGTCATTTACGATATAGATGCTTTTGTCTCTCGTTTTGGCACTGCAAAAAAGCAAACAAGCAAAGAAGATGATTTTCAGCTCTTTTGTAAAACAAATCCGACATACGACGCAACTCTAGCAAAGTTTCCACAGAGAGTTTTTGAAGCAGAACTGAGTGGCGAGATAGAGATAAAAAATGCAAAAGTATTTCTTAGAGTATAAGCATCGCATCGCCATACGAGTAAAAACGATACTTCTCTTTGATAGCCTCCGCATACAACTCTTGTGTTTTGTCTAAGCCGACAAAAGAGGCAACAAGCATGAGAAGGGTTGATTTTGGTAGGTGAAAATTTGTCAGCAGATGGTTTACTCTACTTGGTTTATTCTTTGGGTTTAGAAATAAATTTGCTTCACCTCTTTGGATTTTGCCATGTTTTTCATAAAATTCTATAGTGCGTGTTGCTGTAGTACCTACACTTACTATGGGTGTGCTACTATCTAAAAGTGCTTTGGCTTCATTTGAGATTTCATAATATTCTGCATGCATTGGGTGCTCTGTAATGACCTCTACATCCACAGGTTTAAAAGTGCCACTTCCTACATGTAGTGTAATAAACGCATGCTTGAAAGTCTCACAAATTCTTTGATGTTGTGCATCTGTGAAATGTAAAGAAGCCGTAGGTGCAGCAACGGCTCCCTCTTGACGAGCAAAGACGGTTTGGTACTCATCTGCATCCTCTTTTGTGTCTGCTCTTTGAATGTAAGGAGGCAGAGGAATATGCCCAATCGTGTCAATGATAGGAAGTAAATTCTCAAAACGCAAGGGAGTGTCATTTTGTAAAAAATGAACAATGCGACTGCCATCGGCTAAAAGCTCTTTGACCTCTGCTTCTAGGATGTTTTCAAAGTTTATTTTTGTGCCTACTTTTACTTTACCTCGTATATAAACATTGACATTGAGGGCATCGAGTGGACGGTTTATGAGGAGTTCTATTTTCCCTCCACTTGGTTTAAAACCAAAGAGTCTTGCTTTTATAACCTTGGTATCGTTAAAAATGAGTGCAGCATCCTTGGGAAGAAACTTTTCTAAATCATAAAAATGTGCATGGGTAATTATCTCTTTTTCTCTGTTATAAACAAGGAGTTTTGCATGATCGCGAGGGTGTGCAGGGTAGGTGGCTATGAGTTCATTTGGAAGGGTGAAGTCATAGCTTGCGGTGAGGAGTTCTTTGTCCATTTAGCTCTCTAACTGTTTTTTCAGTTGGGCATAAGGGTCTTCGTTTTCATCCTCATCATCTTCCTCCTCATCTGGTGCAGGATTTACCATTTTAACAATGAGAATACTAAAACCATAGAGAATGATAAGTGGTCCTGCCATCAACATTTGTGTGAGTACATCAGGTGGTGTCAAGAGGGCTGCCACAATGAAAATGATAACAATCGCATATTTGAAAAAGGCAATCATCTGTTTGTCATTGACAAGTCCTAAAAGTGCTAAAAAGTAAGCAAAAACAGGGAGTTCAAATGCAATTCCAAAGCCAAACATAATCTTCGTAAAGAAACCAACATAATCTTCAATGTTTATGAGTGGTGTAAATTTAAAACTTCCGAAGGTAATGAGAAAATCAAAGCCAAAAGGGGTTACAATATAGTAAGCAAATAAGACACCAACAATAAACATAATCGTTCCACCAAAAATAAATGGAATAATCATTTTTTTCTCATGTGCATATAAACCTGGAGCAATAAAGAGCCAAATTTGTGAGAGTATAATTGGTAAAGCACCTATAATTGCAGCAAAAAATGAGACTTTGAGTGCGACAAAAAATGCACCACCTACTTGGGAAGTGGTGACCATACCATCGGCTGCATGGACGGATTTTTTCCCTACTTCTATAAGAGCATCATTCAGTGGTTCTACCATCCAGTTTAAGATAATCTCATGAAAATAGAACATGGCTAAAAAAACAACAATAAGGCTTACAGCAGAAATAATGAGTCTTTTTCTGAGCTCTACAAGGTGAGGACGAAGTTCTTTAAACATCTGTATTCTCCTCAGTTACTTTTTTTTTCTCTTTCTTTTTCTTTGGTTTTTTCTTAAAAGTTACTGTCTCGGGCTCTTTACTTGTTTGCGGAGTGTCATCTATATTCATGATATCGTTATTGAGTGATGTAAGCCCTGAAGAGATGTCATTTGGAATTTGGGTTACTTTACTGACATCTTCTGTGGCTTTTAAGAGTTCTTCTTTGTAAGCAAGTGCTTCTCTTTGTATATCAGTGATGTTGATTTCTTCTTCAAGATTTTCTTTGACTGTGCCTATAGTGTTTTTAACATTTCTAAACATTTTTGCTATATCAACCATCATTTTCGGCAGTTTATCAGGACCAATAAAAATAATAGCGATAACAGCAATGAGGAGTATTTCTGTAAAACCCATGCCAAACATACGAAGCCTTTAAAATTGATTATTTTAGAATCGCATTTTATCTAAATTTACATCAAGAAGATATAAAAAGAGCAATCTCATCTGCTAAGAGGTAGTCAGGGTTATAAAGAGTCTCATCTACAAGTGTGAGTTTTTTTTCATCAAGGAGGATCTGAACCCGGTCTTTTTCTGCTTTGTTAAGTATGTGAAGTGAAATACCTACACATGAACGTAGTCCTAAAAAGATTTGTTCTGTTTTTATATCTTCTTGTGTGAGTTGTTCTTTTTCTATCTGTGTTGGGTTTGCAATGTAATGTTCAACATTTTTACTTGGGTAGAGTCTCTCATGAGCGAGTTTTCCAACTGCACCACAACCAATCCCTATATAATCTTTATACTCCCAGTAGCCGAGATTATGTTTACTTTGGTATGTTCCAAAGTTACTAATCTCATACTGAGTAAATCCCTTCGCTCGAATGCTTTGAAAAAGCCATTCGGTAAGGGGGAGTCTCTCTTTTGCCATTTGCGGTTTACTCTCAAACGCAGTGCCTTCTTCTATAGTAAGAGCATAGGCACTTAAATGGTTGATAGGTAAAGCGAAGGCACTCTCTAAGTCGTGTTGTAAAAGTTCCTGTGTGTCGCCTAAAGTGGCATAGATAATGTCAAGCGAAAGGTTTTTATAACCAACTTTTGCTGCGTTTATGATGGCATCTTTGGCTTGTTGTGGAGAGTGTGCACGGTTGAGAAGTTTTAATTTTTCAGCATGAAAACTCTGTACCCCAAAACTGATACGATTGACACCCAGTTTTTTCATGCCTGCTAACCACTCAAAACTTGCACTGTTTGGGTTGGCTTCACTTGTGATTTCAATGTCATCTTGTAAATATTTGTGAAGATAATGAAAAAGAGGGGCATAGAGTTTAGGAGTAATAGTCGAGGGTGTACCACCCCCTATAAAAACAGTTTCTATACTTTTTTCTTCTACTTTAAAGCGTGTAATTTCATGTTTGAGTTGTATGAGTAGTGCATCCATATACTCTTGTTTGAGATGAAATTTATCGACATACGAGTTAAATGCACAGTAGGAGCATTTTGAATCACAAAAGGGTATATGAATGTATAAAAGCATTACAAAAAACTTGGAATAAGTACAGCAGAAAATATTCCTAAAAATATAAGTCCTACAAAAAGGGCATAGACCCATACAACCCATTGGTGGTAGCCTCCAACTTCGCGCATGGTTTGAATCTGTAATGTTTCATCTTTTATGTTACTTTGAATTTCATGGAGTCTTTTTTTGTAGCCTTTATAAATAAAAAAAGTTCCATAACCACCCACTAAAATAGCAATAATAAGCCCCATAAACGGAATCATTCCAAGGGTCATGGAAGCGATAAAAACAACGAGTGCCGCAAGGTACTGTTTACGGTAGAGTAAAAACAAAAACCCTCCAAAAAATCCCCACCAACTCCAGTTCCATTTCATGGTATCGATACCATTGATATTGTATTTTTGAAAAGACATTTCATACCAGAGTGTTTTTTCAGGTTTCCCTACAAAAGCTTCTATCATTTTGTGATTGTATTCTTGTGACATTTTTGTTTCCTTATGTTTTGTTAGACTCTCAATAAACTTCTTTTCTATAGTGTAATTCTAATGACTGAAATTACTAAATAATCATTCTCTTTTAAATAAACAATTTTATAATTTCCAGCTCTTTTGCGAAACTTTCCTTTATGCTTACCTTAAGCTGTTTATCGTTTGAAAATTTTCCATCTTGTAAATCTAAGATTTTTGTTGAAACAAGTTTTTGTGCTTGTACATCTAATTTTAGAAATTCTGTTTTGTTATACTTTGCTAATGGTTTTCAAGAAGTTTTTTTCCGTGAACAACAGCTACAAATAAAATATCTTGTTCATTTAGTTTATATATAAGTCTGTAACTATAAACAAAAATTTCTCGAATTGTTGTATCATTGAACTCAGGAACTTTTCGACCTAGCTCTGAAAATTCTTGTAATATTTCTGCTTTTTCAAAAAATTTGGAAACTACAGAGTTCGCATAAGTTGGGGAATCTTTTTCTATATAAGTGGCGATGGACTCAATGTCTTCAAGAGCCTCCTCCGACCACTTTAGTGTGAAAGCCATTTAGTCATTCTCTGTTTTGCCTCTTGATGCGATGAAACTTCACCATTTTCAGTACGACTAATACCATTTTTAATTTTTTCTACAACATAAAGGTGATACTGAATATCTTCATAAGTACAGTTATCAGGAAGATTTTGAATCATCTCTTGTACTTCTTGTTTTACGGCTACCATGAACTCTCCTTTCTTGCTTGTATTATAGCATATCTTACTTTTGAGTATAACGACTGACTTTAGCCAATAAATGACCGCTAGGGTACTTATTGGCTACTATGTTTTGTTATCTCTTTAAGCAACTTTTTTCAGTGAAGACTCAAGCATATTTCCTATGTTTAGATGATAATCAATAGATTCCCATTCTATACCTGTGTTCATACAAATTAGTTTATAATTTTTTAACTCTGAAATTGAAGCTTTTTTTAGTGGTTCATACCATTCAATAGGTGTTGATAT
>JALWON010000111.1 GCA_027083475.1 Sulfurimonas sp. | reverse complement strand
TCAAGAAGTTTTTCACTTGTGGTGCAATATTTTTGCCCTTAGATGAACTCTCTCTTGGCATAACAGGTGCTTTTATATTACAAGTAATGTTCTCTGCACCCTCACGCATCAATTCAGCTGTTGCTTCCTCTTTGATTTGTTGTGCAACTTCTGGAGCAGATGAAGTGATGTCCACTGTGAAGCTTACATCATCGCCATTGACTACGATATCTTTTACAAAACCAAAAGTAACGATATCTTTGGTAAAACCGGGATACATTACTTTTGAAAGTGCTGATTTTACAATTTCTTCAGTCATATTAAATTATTTCCTTTGTTCAATATTTTTTAATTTTCAGATTATATCTAAATAAGACAAATATTGTCTTATTTAAAAGAGGAACTTCAACTATTTAAGTTTTAAGCCACAGCTTCAGCTTCTTCTTTCTCTTTAGCTTCCGCTGCTATTTGTGCGATAGCTTCAGGATTATCCATAATTTCTTGTGTAATCTTGTAAGAACAAAATTTTGGTCCACACATAGAACAAAATTCTGCTTCTTTAAATACATCTTGAGGAAGTGTCTCATCGTGGTACTCTCTTGCTCTATCCCCATCGAGAGAAAGCTCAAACTGTTTTTCCCAGTCAAACGCATAACGAGCATCACTCATAGCATCATCTATATCTCTAGCACCTTTGCGTCCACGCGCAATGTCTGCAGCATGCGCTGCGATTTTATAGGCAATAATTCCCTCGCGAACATCTGCTGCGTTTGGCAGACCTAAATGCTCTTTTGGTGTGACATAACAGAGCATACTTGCACCATGCCAACCACCCACAGCTGCACCAATCGCAGAACTTATGTGGTCATACCCAGCAGCGATGTCGGTCACAAGTGGCCCTAAAATGTAAAAAGGAGCTTCATGACAAAGTTCTC
Organism: Sulfurimonas sp.; assembly: GCA_027083475.1. GTDB lineage: Bacteria > Campylobacterota > Campylobacteria > Campylobacterales > Sulfurimonadaceae > Sulfurimonas. The sequence continues at coordinate 6,017 of JALWON010000111.1, read as the reverse complement.
TTTGAATCTTCATGTTACGTTCAATCTGATTGATTGGCACATGCCCAGGCCCTTCTATCATGACTTGAACATTTTTCTCCCACGCTTTAAGTGTAAGCTCTCCAAGCACTTTAAGTTCACCAAGTTGTGCATCGTCACTTGCATCGGCTAAACAACCAGGACGAAGAGAATCTCCTAAAGAGAGACTTACATCGTATTTTGCACAGATGTCTAAAATTTCATCAAACGCAGTATAAAAAGGATTTTCTCTGTGGTAGTGCATCATCCATGCAGCCATCAAACTTCCCCCACGAGAAACAATTCCCATCTTGCGTTTTGCAACTTTTGGCATCGTCTCAAGTAAGAAACCTGCATGAATAGTAAAGTAAGAAACACCCTGTTTTGCTTGGCGCTCAAGTACCTCTAGCATAACTTCTATAGTAAGGTCTTCTATCTTGTTCCCAACATCATGCAGTATTTGGTAAATTGGTACTGTTCCAATAGGAATAGCAGAAGCATTAATGACCGCTTTTCTTATCTCATCAAGGTCACCACCTGTTGAGAGATCCATCGCTGTATCTGCTTTATATTTTTGCGAGATTTTCATCTTCTCAACTTCATCTTCTATATCTGCAGCAATCGCAGAAGAACCAATATTTGCATTGATTTTACATTTACTTGCGATTCCAATTGCCATTGGTTCTAAAGATGTGTGGTTTACATTTGCAGGAATAATCATACGTCCGCGTGCTACTTCACTTCGCACTAATTCAGGAGATAAATCTTCTACTTTTGCAACATACTCCATTTCGCCAGTAATAATGCCTTGTTTTGCATAATACATTTGTGTACGAACAGGATCGTTTTCTCTCTCTTTTAACCATGAAGATCTCATAATTACTCCTTCTCTTCTATCAATTATATAATGGAAATATAATCAAATAAAGTTAATCTAAGCTAAAAGCTTCAAGGTGATAATATATTTTAGGTTATGAAAGAAGTCTATTATTTGAAATTTCAATAATTGAGTTAAAGATAAAAAAAGTTTCAATGTGTATAATTTCGTAACACTTTTGTAATTAGGGGGAATTTTGACTGATTTAACACTCATTTTGCTTGCTGCAGGGAGTTCTAGCCGTTTTAGTCAAGATGTGAAGAAACAATGGCTACGAATTGGACATGACCCTCTATGGAAATTTGTGGCAAATCGTTTCGAATCTACTCAGTATTTTAAAAAGATTATTATTACTGCTTCGAGTGATGATTTTGCTTTTATGCCATATTATGCAGAGTATACATTTGTTGAAGGTGCTACAACAAGGCAAAAATCTTTACAAAATGCCTTAAAAGAAGTAGATACAGAGTTTGTTCTCGTGAGTGATATTGCACGTGCTTGTGTGAGTCCTGATTTTTTAGCGACTCTATTAAAAGAGATTGGAGATGGTGACTGTGTTGTACCGTATCTCTCTTTGAGCGATACCATAACATATGAAACGCATACAATAGCAAGAGAAGCGGTGAAACGCATTCAAACACCACAATTCTCAAGAACAAAAATTCTTAAAGATGCTTTAGACACACAAGAAGATTTTACGGATGAGAGTAGTGCTATTGTTGCACATGGTGGAACACGCAAATTTATTTTAGGCGAAGAAGATGCCCATAAGATTACCTTTGCAAAAGATTTACAGAAAATTTCATGTTTAGAGATTCCCTCAAATGATATTCTGAGTGGCACGGGATTTGATGTGCATGCTTTTGCTGTAGATGGTGCGATGTGGCTTGGAGGTGTTTTGATTGATTCTGCATATGGATTTAAAGCACACAGTGATGGAGATGTTGCGATTCATGCCCTGATTGATGCTCTTTTAGGAGCTGCAGGGCTTGGTGACATTGGTGATATGTTTCCTGATAATGATGATACATATAAGGGAATTGATTCTAAAATACTTCTTGAAAAAGTTGTGACGAAAATTTCTCATTTAGGGTTTGAGATTATCAATGTAGACATTACCATTGCTGCTCAAAAACCTCGTATTGGTAAGTACAAACTGGCTATGCGAAAAACATTGGCAAAGGTGTTGCATCTTGAGAGTGCAAGAGTAAACATCAAAGCAACGACAACGGAAAAACTTGGCTTTATTGGTCGAGGTGAGGGTGTAGGTGTGATTGCAAATGCAAATTTAAAATATTTTGATTGGACGAAAATTTGAAAATACTGATTATAGAAAACGAAATTTATTTAGCACAGAGTATTGCTACAAAACTAGGAGAACTTGGTCACACATGTGAGATGTGTACTTCTACAAAAGATGCCATTAAAGGCTCAAGTTATGATGTTGTGCTTCTTTCAACAAACATCAACGGACAAGATTTTACCCCGGTAATACAATCATTTAAAAAATCTATTATTATTTTAATGGTCTCTTACATTAGTAATGACACAGTTTCAAAACCACTTGCTTTAGGTGCAAAAGATTATATTTTAAAACCTTTTATGATTGAAGAGCTTGTGCGAAAAATTAATCACTATCAAGAGTTTGAGAAACTCAAAAGTAGAAATGATGCTTATGAAAAGTATTTGACTCATTCATTTGCTTCTGTTGCACATAATCAAGATGTGAAGAATGTAGAATTACCTCTTTTTATCTCTTCAAGTTTTCAAAAATATAGTGATGCTTTTGCCTTTGAGTATGCAAAAAATCAAGATATGCCAATTCATTTTTTATCTTTAAATGATATTGACAGCATGAATGAACTCACTCTCTTGCCACAAAATTGTATCGTCTATATTATTGATTATCAAGTACTTAAAAAGAGTGAACGAAAAACTTTTTGTTCTCTCATCAAAGATAAAAATATTATAGTCACAAGCAATGAGAAGATAGAAGATGTACAATATCCTATATTTGAGATTAAAAGTGGAAATAATATTTTTGATAAAAGTGAAATCTTGCCTATAGAAGATTATGTGAAATTTATTATTTTGAATTATCAAAATAAATACCCTGACACAGAACTCTCCAAAAAGTTAGGAATAAGTCGTAAAAGTTTATGGGAAAAACGCAAAAAATATGACATCATCAAGAAAAAATAAAACCCTCTTTATAGATAAAGAGGCCGCTTCTGCACTTGAACTTTTAAAAGATAACCTGCTCTATCCTGCAACGACTCTTATGAATGAAAAAACTTCACAAGAAGTTTTACGAACCGGACTAATAAACGAACACTCTTTTCCTTTTCCTTTTTTGTTGGCTCCCTCAGGAAAAGAGAATGAAAAGGTTCTTCGCTCCCTGACACAAGGAGAAGAAATTTTACTGATTTGTGAAAATGAAATTTTTGCGAGCTTAATTGTAGAAGAAGTATTTTCTATCAATCCAAATGAACGTATTAAACATATATATGGTACTGATGATACATCACATCCAGGTGTTATTTCTACACTCAAACGCATAGGGTCTTTGGCTGTTTGTGGTGAGTATGAGCTCGTGAATCCTTCTCAAAATGAAAATAAACAAAAAATAAAAACAGCAAAAAGAGTCCTTGGTGCACAACATGTCTCCTCTTTATTTATGGCGGCGAATCCTTTACATCGTGCACATGAACGTCTCATTAGACAAACTTTAGATAGTACAGATTTACTAGTTATTTTTTTACTCAAACCCTATACAAAACAAAATTTGAGTTATGAGTTAAGAAAAGAAGCTTTAGAGTACTTTGTAAATAACTTTTTACCTAAAAATAGAGTCCTTGTCTTACCACTTGAAAACAGTTATATTTTTGCAGGTTATAGTGAAATTATGATTGATGCAATTGTCGCAAAAAATTATGGGTGTGATAGATTGACGATTGGTAGAAATCATGCAGGGCTTGGGATGTTTTATGATTCTAATTCTAACAAATCTATTATAGATAATTTTAAGGGTGTTGATATTGAAATTAATATTTCAAGTGAATATGTTTATTGTAATAAATGTACAACATTAGTGAGTACACATACATGTCCGCATGGGCAACACCATCATATTTCATACCATGCAGATTCTATTTTGGAACTTTTAGAGAGTGGTCTTTTGCCACCCGCTGTTTTGATGCGTAAAGAAATTTCTGTCTTTTTACTCTCTAAAATTAAACCCAATCGTTTTAAAAATCTTGAAAAGCTCTATTCAGACACTTTTGCTGTTGAGGGCTTGCTTGAAGAGCATAGTGAAAAAGATTTTTATCTTGAACTTATGAAACTGTATCAAACAACATCACTGACATAGGAAAATTGTATGCAAAACTTTTTTTTAACACTCGGACTTTCTGGATTTCCTGCAAAAATTGCAGCATTTCTTGCAGCACTCGTTGCACTGATTATTTCTCTCTTTTTATTAATATATTTTGATACAAATACGCTTTTTTTAGCCACTGTATTGCTCGCTATCATTACAATACGTGCAATTAATCGATATGAAGAGAGTGGGGGAGAGCATCATGACCCAAGTATCGTGATAGATAAATTTGCAGGAATTGGTTTCGCACTCAGTGTTGCTCCTGCATATGGGGTAGGGTTGAGCGAAATGGCGATATTGTCAAATGGTTTTCTTGTGCAGGCACTTCTCTCTTTTGCTTTTTTTCTTTATTTTGAGAAGGAGAAACACTCTGTGATAGGAAGACTTTATAGAGAAGGCAAGGGAGGGATTGGTATTGTTGGAGATGACATTCTCGCAGGATTTATAGCGGGAATTGTCAGCTCTTTGCTTTGGCAATCATTTTTAAAATTTGAGCATTTTATTCTCTAAATATATTTTCACTCTCATTATAAATAGATAAAGAAGGAAATGCAAATTCTAAATTGTTTGCTTCAAATATTTTCATAATTTGATGCATAACATCTTCTTTAATCTCTAACCACTCCTGCCAATCGACACTTTTTGTAAAACAATAGACTAAAATATTCATACTCGATGGTGCAAACTCATCAAGATAGACAAGGAGTGTCTTTTTGACACCTTGGAAGTTGTCTTTAGAAATGAGTTTTGCTCCATGAACTTCTTTGTATTTGTATTTTGTATTTTCTGTTGCGATGCCTGGATGCTTGTCAAGCATAGTTCTTATTTGAGCAACAGCATTTTTTATATCTTCGGTTTTTGAATCATATTTAATACCAAGACTCATTTTGATACGACGTCCAAGGATTCTTCTGTTCCAATTTTTGACTTCCATAGTTGCAAAATTTCCATTGGGAATGGAGATGAGCGCATTGTCGAATGTTCTTAGGGTTGTGACTCGTAGTCCTATCTCTACCACAACTCCCTCATTTTTACCAACAATAATCCAATCACCTTGGGAAAATACATTGCTAAAGAGAATTGAGAGTGTTCCAAAAAAGTTTGAGATCGTATCTTTGGCTGCAAACGCAACAGCAAAACCACCAATTCCAAGCCCTGATAAAACAGCAGTAAGATTCACACCTGCAAAATAGAGCACAATTAAAATACCAATAATAAGAATAAGAAAATTGATAATTTTAATAGAGACATTAATCATTTCATTTTTTATACTATTATTTTCTCTATTGAGCGTTGCAATTTTTATGGTGGCAATGGTGTTGATGATTTTATACATAATATATGTAAAAAATATACCGTAGATAATGTTGAAAAATTTTGTAGTCATTGCAAAACTGCTAAAATCATTATAAACATAGAGAGTCATATTGGCATTTATCACTAAAACTAAATAATCAAATGGCTTATAAAGCTTATGCATAATATCTCGAGAGTAGTGCTGTAAAATTTCGAGTGTAAAGATGTATTTTTGTAAAATAAGTTCTGTTAATTTTCTAAAGAAGTAGATTAGTATACTGAGTGTCAGTATAAAAAGAATTTTCATAATACTCAGTCCAAAATTTTCAAGGAAGTTATTGAGTGTGAGAACAAAATCTTGTTTATTGAGGAGAAGAACAAATCCAATAATATGATACTTTGTGTATTTATTGAGCCTATACAAAGTATCATATTATTGGATTTGTTCTTCTCCTCAATAAACAAGAT
>JALWON010000110.1 GCA_027083475.1 Sulfurimonas sp. | reverse complement strand
ACTCACCATATCTTTTGCATAGGCATGAAGTACTTTTGCTTTGTCTGTATAGGAGTTAAAATCATAATTAATCGAAGTAATGCCTTGCATATATTCTTTTAACATTCTCTCAAAATCTTCTTGGGCAAAGACTTTATCGACAAGAAATCTTCTTTTACTTGCTTTAACCCCTAGTCGTTTTCCCGTCCAAAGTTCTTGGAGTTTATCTTTTTTTTGGACAAAAAGTATTGTCTTTGTTTTGCCTTTTTTCTTGAGAAATACTAAGGTGGAATTATCTTCTCTAAACCCTGTCATATAGTAAAAATTACTATTTTGACGAAAAACATACTCTGTATCATTTGAGCGGATCTGTTGCACACCACTAAAGAGGACTGAGAGTGAGTTATTTTTGAGTTGCTTGGCTAAGGTGTCTCTGCGTTTTTTGAACTCTGCTTCTTTTATCATTGACACTCCCCTGCTAACCATTGGAGTTCTTGTTGTAAGATTTTTTCAAGTGCTTTGTTTAAAGCGACAACACCGCCATACGCATCACTGCTTTTTGTCGCTTCTTTTTGTATAAATTTTCTACTTGCAAGACTTTTTTTTGTTTTGCTATCAACAAGGCTTGCACTAAGGACGACGCGTACATAAGACTCTGTATCATTTTTGACAAAATACTGCATAAAATCTTCTAAACTGTTTTCTAAAATCACATCACTTTTACCCAAAGAGCGGGCATTTTGTACATGTTTATATAGCTTCGCATCCTCGAGTACCTTTACAATATTTTCTGTAATGGCTCTGTTTGGTGCTTCGCTCCACTTCGATTCTGTAAACGATGCAACATTATACTGCCCGCTTCCATAGTGCATCCGCTCCAACATCAAACTCTTTTCACTCAAAACATTGGCAACTTGGATACTCTTTTGGCTGCACTGTGTCTGTCTATTTATATCGAGATTTACAAGTGTATTGATTCTATATGCCTTGACATAGGGTTGTACTTTCGTGCATGATGTAAAAAGTAAAACACTCATTAATAAAAAAATAATCTTTTTCACTCTTTTTCTCCTGGTGCTTTTTTAATTGTCTCTTGTTTAAAAAACAGATCTGATGGACTCTGTTCATATTGTCCTAATACATCATCTACTTTTATCATTAAAGTCTGCATATCTAAAAATGTTTGATTCATCGTTGGAAGTACATCTTCACTAATGGCTTTGAGGTTAAATTCACCACTTGCCACCGCTCTTTTAATCTCCGTCATGGAAGCACTAATGCCTACATAACTTTGCATAATCGAGTCAAATGAGCCTGCAATGTTATGCTCCCAATTGACACTACTTGCTATAAAACCATCTATATTTGGAATGAGTTTATCTATTTTATACGTTAAAGAATCGAGTTGTGCCGATGATTTTTGTAAATGTGTCATTGTTTTTTCATCTAAGAGTTTGTTGCGTTTTTGTGTGAGAGTGGCTGTATTTTGTAAAAGTTGTGCAATTTGCTTTTGATTTTTATCATCAAGTAATTTTTGCGTTCCTTGCAATGTTTTAGTTAAATCAACAGAGAGTCCCCCTAAAGATTGTTCCATGTTTGCAAAAAAGGAGGGAGTTGTTTTGATAGTTGGGCATGTCTCACCCGCTTTTTTTCGCAAAGGAGGTGAAGAGTTTTTCCCTAATGTGAGATTGATAT
>JALWON010000109.1 GCA_027083475.1 Sulfurimonas sp. | reverse complement strand
GTTATTGGTAGGAGTTGTACTATGTGCTTTGGCTTGGGTTTCTAAAGCTTCACGTAAATCTGCAAGTGTTTTAAACTCTTTGTCTGCACCTGCAGCTGTGGTGGCACTTGCAGAATTATAGGTGTATTTATATGCTGTATGGCTATCTTCACTTGCATTAAAGGCAGTTGTGAGACCACCGGCAGAAGAGACAGAAGCGATATTAATATTATGTGATGCAGAAGCTGTACCATTGTCATTGGTGAGTACAATTTTATTATTGGCATCAACTGTAGCTGTGATACCTGTTGTCCCTTTAATAGCATTAATAGCAGCTGCTTCAAGAGAAGCATTTTGTGCGACACTATTTGCAGCGAGGAGTGTATAAGTTGCTGTTGCTGTGGAAGGCGATTTTGTAGGGTCAAGATTGAAAACAATAGTTTGTGTATCATCAGTAGTTGGAGTTGTGACAGCATTAGTTGATGTTGATGTTGAGCTGATAAAAGATGCCCATACACCTTGTCCATTTTGTAAAGCAAAAGCATTCCCTGTTTCATTGTACATAACACCAACATCTCCAGATGCAATTGGATTTCCATTTGCATCTACTGCAGGTTGTGTTGCCGTAAATGGTAAGGCTGGAGTACCAGATGGCACTTGATAAGCAGGAGAAAAACTTTTGACAATAGGACCAGAATTTAGATTTGCTTTAAGTACAACTGTTCCCGTGGGTTGTGCAGGAGTCGTGAGCCCTGGAGCGATTTTAATGTCTGTGATAGGTGCAGTGGAATCAACTTTTCCTGTTGTTTTGTTTCTGAGCCATCCTTGTGCAATAAAGCCATTGTTATCGACAAAGTTCCCGCCTGCATCAAATTTAAAATCTCCTGATCTAGTATATTTATAAGTATTCCCTCCATCTGGAGAAATGATGAAAAAACCATCACCTTGAATAGCAACATCTGTATTCTTACCAGAGTTTTGGATACTTCCTTGAGAAAATATACGTGTCGTAGAGCTGACTGTAGAACCAAGACCCACTTGTACAGGATTTTTTCCTCCAAGTGCTCCTTGTGGTGCTGTAGCAATGGCTTTTGTTTGTGCTAAAAGGTCCGAAAAGTTTGCACGAGAGTATTTAAACCCAGTTGTGTTTACATTGGCAATATTATTTGATTCGACATCCATCGCAATTTGATGCGACTGGAGTCCGGCTACTCCGGAGAAAAGTGATTTTAACATTTTGAATCCTTTAGATGCCTCTTTGATAAAGAGACGAAGTTAAAGGAGAGATAGCATAAAGTGTGCCAATTTTATAAAAAAGTTTTATACACCCATTTTAAGGGCTTTTTGCATCATCTGATCTGCTGTTGTAATAGATTTTGCACTTGCACCGTAGGCACGTTGTAAGATAATGAGTTCAGTAAGTCCATGTGTTAAATCATAGTTAGAACCTTCTAGTTTAAAGTTCACAACATTTGCACCAATGATATTTTGTCCACTTGCATCTTTAAAAAATGTCGGGTTTCCGCTATTAGATGATTCTTGGAATCGTGTACCACTTAAACGCTCTAACCCCTGCTCATTTCTAAAATGAAAGAGTGCAATTTTCCCTACACTACTTTGGCGACCATTTGTAAAGGTGGCAATAACTTCAGCATTCTTATTTATAGCATAACCGCGTAAATCTCCACCAATTGTACCATCAGCTAGGCTTGAACCAGGGACAACAGGACGATTAATTGAAGTGATACCATCAAATCCTGTCCCTAAATTTATTGTAACAGGGTTTCCGTTATTGTTGATTGATGTCAGTGTTGTAGAGATAAGTGCTCCTTTCGCATCAAAAGTGACAGCACCCTTTTTTGTATCATATGTAATACTGCCATCTTTATTTGTAACGGTCGCTTGAACACTCCATTGACTTCCTGGTGGTGTTTGTATAGCATTTTTTGTAAAAGTGAGTTTTAGCTCATTTTTATTGCTTTTAGCATCTATAACATTTGTACTAATCGTTCTTTGTACAGGATCAACACCAATATTGGCAAAAAACTTTGCTTTACTTGTTGGTACAGGAGGAAAGGTTAATGATTTTGGAAAACGTAACTTCTCTTGTGATGTTACATCTTTGAGTTTTACTTCATTGAGGACTTTTGTTAATATATTGTCGCCACTGATATTGCCTCCCATAGTACCAAGAACATGGTAACCATCTGTTGTGACTAAGTCTGCATTGGCATCAAAAGTAAAACTTCCATCTCTTGTATAAATAGGTTTGCCTGCCCCTTGCACACCAAACCAACCATTGCCATCAACAGCTAAGTCGGTACTTCTTTCAGAAAGTCGAAGTGAACCATTAGTTTGGAGCATGGAATTTGTTTGTACTCGAGCCCCTATACCTATACTGTTGTCTTGTTTATTGGCACTTGTATTGACACTTTTTTCAAAGAGTGAAGCAAATTCAATATTATAACCTCTATATCCAGGTGTATTAATATTGGATAAATTATCACTTAAAACATTTATACCTGCAGAATTTGTTTGTAAACCACTAATTCCACTATAAAAAGCTTGAGCCATCATAATAAACTCCTTTGTCTTTAGTAGACTTCTTTTATATTATCAAGGGGGACATAGTTTGAACCAACTTTTACTAAGGTATTGCCTTTATCAAACTTGACAGATTCGATAGGATAAGCACCTAGACGGGTAGTCAGTTTTTTCCCATTTGGATTACTGTATGTTGCATTCACATGGTAGATTCCGGCTGATACAGCATTGCCTGCAGTATCATTTCCATTCCAAGTAAATTGATAAACACCGGCAGGGTTTGTACCTACATCAAGTGTTTTTACTGTTGCTCCATTACTATCTGTAATGACCACACTTCCATTTTGTACATCCTGTGGAAAGTAGACCTCAAATGTGGAACTTTTTCCCTTATCAATAGTAATAGAGTCACTTCCTAAATCAGCAGTTTTCCCAATAGCTGCAATAGTTGAAAATTGCTGAGCATTCCCTAAAGAAGCTGCAAGCTTATCAAGGGATTTTTGTGTGTTATTGGATGATTCTAAAGTAGCTAATTGAGAAGTCTGTGTTAAAATTTTCTCTGTATCTGTTGGTGCTGTTGGGTCTTGGTACTGGAGTTGTACTAAAAGCAGTTTTAAAAAGTCATTTTTTTTCAATTGACCGTTTGGATTTGTGACACCGGTTGTATTCGTTGCCTGAGTAATATTTGATGAAGTGCTATTTGTTGCATTAATTGCCATAATATATCCTTTAAGCGTAGTGCGGGACTACAATTTCAAGAGAGGAGAGAACTTCTTCACCCGATTCTTGTTTCTCAAAATAATTATATTCATTGTGAGCTTTTTGCTCTTGATGTCTCTGTTGCTGTTGATTTGCACCAGATTGATCACCTTGAGAGTTGTTATTAAAATTTAAGGAAGCATTATTTATTCCATTATTGGCAAGTTGCGTTTTTAACTCGTGTGCATTGGTCGCTAAAGTGTTGATAGCAACATTGTTAGAACTTAAATTAATGTGCAGATTCTTTCCACGCTGAACAATGGTTAAGTCTACTTCACCAAGCTTTTGTGGATTGAGTTGTACTTTGACTCTTGTAAAAGGGGACTTATAATCTTCTATGGCTTGTTTAATATCTTGTGAGATATATTTTGTCATCTGTTTCGCTTCATGTAGTTTCACTTCAAAACTATCTGCTTTTGGCACTGTCTGTCCCTGTATTTTTGTGCTATCGGCTGTATCTTTATGTTCTCCCTTTAACAATGATTCAAAAGCATTGCTCTGCTCTTTTGTTGTTTTAGGGGCAAGCACTTTTGCAGAGGCTACGGAAAAATCTGCTGTTAATGTTGTCTCTTTTTTGAGTGTTTTGTCCCCACTCAGAAGTGATTTGAGTGTTTCATCTGCTTTTTTCTGTGGTAATTTTTTATCGTTTGATAAAATTTTTGTTTGCACAATTTGCTCTGTTGTATGTTCTGTTTGTGCTTGTGCTTTAAAGAGAGGGGTTTTTTTGAGTGTCTCATGTAGCACTTCTTTTATGGATGTACTCTCTTGTGCATGGGTTGTTTGTACTTTGTCTTGTGTTTGAGTATCTTTATGTGATTGTATCGTTTTTGTTGCTGTTTTGATAACAGTAGGCTTTGTAAGTTGTGGTGCAACATTTTCAAGTGTTATTTTAGAGAGTTCAATCCCTAATTTTTCTGCAACCTGTGTTAATCCTTTGAGTGTTTTTGGAAGCGATGCTATTTCTGCTTTTTTAAAACCATCACTCTGTATGATTTTATTTTTGAGGTATTGTTTCGCACCTATTATAAGTGTTTTGAGTTCCTCTATAGATAATGATGCCCCAAGCTGAGGATTCAATGCTAAGGGTGCAGGGATTTTTAAGGTTTTTCCTTTTGCTTGTATGTCTGCATCTGCGTTGAGCAAGGAGAGGAGGGTTTCGGTTTTTGATAGCTTTTCTTGAGAAACTTTTTTATCTTGAAGTGTCTCTTCTTGGGGAGAAGCTAGAGGGGAAGTAAAGTTTGCATTTTGCAGCGAGATACCTTTTAAGAGTTCAGAAAAAGAGAGTGTTGAGACATTTTCTTTGGTGAAAAGTCCTAAATGTGATGCTCCAGAGGGTGTATCTGCTTGTAAATCTAATGAAATCATCTTGTACTCCTAATTATCTTTATAGGTAAGCATTTGATGTTCCAAAAGGCTTCAGGGGTGTTTTTTAGTTGTACTGTTTCGCAAACCTATCGAGGCATCTTAAATCTTTTTTATAAAAAAGGCTGACACTATCTTGCATATTTGAAAAAATTTCTTCGGGTGTCTCTCCATCAACAGGGTAACTGAGTAAAAATGAGTTGAGGTATTGTGCAAAAAACTCATCAAACATTGTTTTTACAATTTCTGCCCCATATTTATCTGTATAGGGGAGTACGAAAAAATAATCTCCTTCATGATTGACAATAGAGTCAGAGGTTCTTAAAATTTGGAGTAAGGAAGCATCGACAACATCCTGAGCTACAGAGGAAAAGTCACAATACAAAAGTGTAAAGCTCTCCGCACGATTTTCATCGAGTCGCTCCGAAATTCCAATGTTGAGTTGCATGAGTTGTTTAAAATTGTCAAAAGAGAAATGTATACCAGCCATTATCACACCTTATATAAGATGGAAAAAGTATATCAAAAAAAAGGTTAATTTAATTCTCCCCGTTTTAATTTTGCAATTTTTCCTCGTAACTTGCGTATAGAAAACGCTTTTTCTTCAAAACTAATGTTTTGTTGTATATTTATTTTTTTGAGTTCCCGTTCATAATATTTTGAGAGAAAAGTGATGAGTTCTGCTGTGAGTGCGCCTTCATTCTCTAAAGGAACGATACTCTCATCTACTGCTATTGCCATGAGCTCTGGTGTCTCTTTGTCCGCATTGAGTGCAAGTGAGAACTCACGAGCATGAAATTGAAATAAAGAAGGGTCAATGACATCTAAAATAGTATTGGTAAATTGTGGTTTTTCTAAAATTGTTTTAATGAGAGAGAGTTCCCACATATCTCTGTGTCTGTTTGTTGTATGGGGTTGTGTCGGTGCTGTATTTTGAGGGGTATTGAGTTTGATGAGGGAAGGCGAAACTCCCAAGCCTCCTAAACGCGGTGCAAGGTAAGTTTTATACTCCTCTTGTAAAATAGGGGAGAGTGTTTTTAAGTAACTGACACCCTCTTGCATACAAGCTTCTTTGGCTTTTGGGTCTTGCAAATCAAACAAAGAGAGAATCTCATCTAAGACAAACTCTATAAAAGGTTTCGCAGATCGAAAAATAGTGCCAAGCTCTTCAATGCGTCCCTCTTTAACCATATCTGCAGGGTCTAAGCCACCCTCAAAAACAACGACACCTCCATTAAATCCACTTGCACTTAAGAGTTTACTCGCTTTGAGTGCTGCTGCCCGCCCTGCTTTATCGCCATCGTAAGCCATAATGACTTTGGGCTCTCCTTTTTTAAGGAGTGGTAGGTGTTGTTCTGTAAGTGCTGTTCCTAGTGTTGCCACTGCGTTATCAAAGCCTGCTTGATGCAGCATAACAACATCTAAGTAGCCCTCTGTAATGATAATCTCTTTGCGTTTATAAAGAGACTGTTTGGCAAGATTGTAGGCATAGAGTAAGCGAGATTTGTTAAAAAAAGGAGTTTCAGGCGAATTGACATATTTGGCTTGATGTCCTGTGATAGTACGACCGCCAAAACCAACTAAAGAACCATTCGCAGAGTGAATAGGAAAGGTGATTCTCTCGATGAAACGGGCAAAATTTCTCCCCTCTGAGTAGCCCACAACTCCCATTTCCACTGCTTCATTCATAGTAAACATTTGCGATTTGATATAGTTTATGGTCGCATTTGTATCAGGTGCATACCCAATACCGAATTTTTCTATGCTGCTCTCATAAATACCCCGTTCTTGCAAGTATTTGAGGGCTACTGCTTTAGAGGGTAAGAGGTTTTGATACCAAGCATTGAGACTCTCCATGACTTGCGAACGGGGTTTGTTATGTTTGTTGTTTGTATAAGAGAGTGTGAAGTTGTAAGAGTCTGCAAGTTTTTCAAGAGCTTCTGGATAATTAAGTTTTTCATACTCCATCACAAATTTGACACTGTCACCACCAGCACCACACCCAAAACAGTGATAAATCTGTTTTTGGGGACTCACGACAAAAGAGGGAGACTTCTCATCATGAAAGGGGCAGGGGGCTTTAAAGTTTCCCCCTGCTTTTTTGAGCTCTATATAACTTCCAACAACATCAACAATATCAAGTCGTGCTTTGAGGGCTTCTATGGAGTCTTGTGTAATCATAAGAGGATTATACACTAAAGATACACAAACATAAGTTATAATCATTCAAAGGAATGAAAATATGATAACATCAATAGTATTTGCAGCAGGTTGTTTTTGGGGTGTTGAGAAACATTTTGAACATATGAATGGAGTA
>JALWON010000108.1 GCA_027083475.1 Sulfurimonas sp. | reverse complement strand
CAACATATATACACCCTTTGAGAAAAGATTTTCAAGAAAAAGTAGTGCAAGAAGCAGAGTATCGTGCTTATAAATATGAGGAGATTAGTGGAGAGAGTGTCTTTCAAGTTGCTGTTGGACCTATCCATGCAGGGATTATCGAACCGGGACATTTTCAGTTTTCTCAAGCAGGGGAGGAGATACTTCATCTTGAGGTAAGGCATTTTTATAAACATCGAGGCATTGAAAAAATGCTTGAGGGAAAAACACTTGATGAGGCAAAGCCTCTTATAGAACGCATTAGTGGGAATGAGAGTATTGCGTATCAAATCTGCCATAGAGATATTTTACTTCAAGCAACAAATACAGAGCTTGCTATGCCTGTGAAGAAGTACCATGCCTTCCTTTTAGAACTTGAACGCACTATCCATCATCTAACAGATATTGGTTTTATTCCTAATGATGCAGGTTTTGGGGCGGCTCTGAGTTTTGCTTCTGAGCTTGCAGAAGATGCCAGAGCAAAAATGCAAGAACTCACAGGACACCGTTTTGGTTTTGGTGCAGTTGATTTGCAGACCCATTTTGTTGATACAGTTGCAATGCGTGCTTGGCTCAACAGACTTGAGGAACAAGTGCAGTATTTTCAAGATTGGATAACAGACATTCCCTCTTTATGGGATCGGTTTGATACAACGGGACATTTTCCTTTGAAAAAAGCGATAAAATATGATAGTGTTGGTGTTGTAGCAAGAGCATCAGGACAGAGTGTAGATAGACGGATAGAGGCTTTTTATCTTGAGCATGGTTTTGAGATGGCAAGTGAGATAAGTGGGGATGTGGGTGCAAGATTTAAGTTGCGTTTACACGAGTTGCATAACTCTATTTATATGATGCATCAGTTTTTGAGTGATGCACAAGAGAGACTCACACTCTCTCAGGAGTGCAAAGATGGAGAGTATATGAGTTTTTGTGAGAGTTCTTTGGGAGAACTTTTTATGTTTATTACCTTAAAAGAGGGAGTCATAGAGCGATTTTTTGTCAGAGACCCAAGTTTTATGAATTGGCAAGCACTCCATTTAATGATGACAAAAGACATCATCGCTGATTTTCCTCTGATCAATAAGAGTTGTGATTTAAGTTATGCGGGGAATGATTTATGATTAAGTTTTGGTCAAGAAGAGTAGAAAAAGGGATTATTACAAGAAATAAAGAGTTGCCAAGAGAGCTAGAGAAGATTCAAAAAGAGATAAAGCAAAGTGTCAACAAAAAATTTGCAGGGAGTTTGGCTATACGAATGGTAGATAGTGGAAGTTGTAATGCCTGTGAAGCAGAGTGCAATGCACTGTCAAATCCTTACTATGATTTAGAGAGACTCGGTATCTACTTTGTTGCAAGCCCTCGCCATGCAGATGTATTGCTTTTAAGTGGGGTAATGACTTTTAACATGACACCTCATGTTAAAGATGCTTATGAGCAGATACCCGCACCAAAATGGGTCATTAGTTTGGGGGATTGTCCCGTGATGCAGGCACCATTTGAGCGAACGTACGCTATCAAGGCTCCTGCAAATGAGCATCTTCCCATAGCACATCATATAGCAGGATGTCCACCTACACCTTTAGAGATCATGCAGGGGCTTTTGGAGTTTTTGAGAAAAATTTGAAACTATTTCAATTTTTTGACGAAAACAATCCCAATCGCTACACC
>JALWON010000107.1 GCA_027083475.1 Sulfurimonas sp. | reverse complement strand
GGACACAGTTTGGTGATGATTTTAAAAATGCAAAAAATTACCATGATAATTACCGTTTGGCAACGTTAAGTGAGCGACTCTATGAGCCCGATGGACAGATAAAAGATGAGGTGTATGTGTATGGTTCCTTTGTACAGAGTAAGATGTATGAAGCGGGCGTGACTTGTTCAGATTGTCATAATTCACACTCACTTAAAAGAAGAGCAGTTGGGGACAATGTATGCAACAAGTGCCACCTCAGAGTTATATATGATAATCCAAAACATACACATCATAAAAAGAAAAGTGCAGGGTGCATTGCCTGTCATATGCCTTCTAAAATATATATGGGTGTAGATGAGCGAAATGACCATAGTTTTAGAATTCCAAGACCTGACTTGAGTGCAGAGTTGAACACTTCAAATGCATGCCGTAGTTGTCATAAGGATAAAACAGATAGTTTTCTAACAAACGCAATGAAGCAGTGGTATAAAAAGATACCTATTGGACATCAAAAATTTGCACATCAAATAGACGCAAACAGAAAAAACAGTGAAAATGCCTACAAGGATCTCTATGCCGTATTGATGAGTGATGCTCCAGACATTGCAAAAGCAACACTTATTCCTCGTTTAGGGATGTATCCAAGCAAGCAGACATATATGACCTCTTTGCAGATGCTGCGTTCTCATAATCCTACCATTCGTATAGCTGCTCTGCAGTCTTTAGAAAATTTTCCGCCGCAATATGTTATGAAAGATATTTTTAAAATGTTAGATGATGGAGCAAAAAGTGTCCGCATAGAGGCTATGCGGATTTTGCTGCAATTTCATACAGGGAAACTCTCTGCAAAAGAGCAAAAAATTTACGACAGGGTTTTTCAAGAGTATAAAGCATCACTGCTCTTTTTAAGTGACAGGGCCGAGGGGCAAGTGGCACTTGCTCGCTTGTATGAGAATACAGGAGCATTAAAAAATGCAGAAACGGCATATAAAGAGGCATTGCGCATACAGAAATTTTATATAGTCACATATGTGAACTATGCACACTTTTTACAGCTCCAAGGCAGAGAGCAGGAGGCACTGAAGATTTTAAACAAAGGTATAAAGCTTATAGGAAAAGAGTCGCTTCTTTTAGAGCCATTGGCACTTTGGTACATACGAAACAAGCAAAAAGACAAAGGGGTGGCAATTTTGCAAAGTGGGGCAAAAATGTACCCAAAAAATGCAAGGTTACAGTATCTTTATGGAATTGCCATTGCAGATGAAAACATAGACAAAGCCATAGTGGTTTTAGAAGATGCTCTGAAGTACCATAGTGGTGATTTAGCCATCCTCAATGGACTTATTTATTATTATGAGAAAAAAAACAATAAGATGATGAGTAGTTTATACAAACAAAAAATTCATAATATGATGCAGCTACAGTAGAAGTTATATAATTGTGTTATAATCAAAAACATATATTAAAAAAGGGATTAGTAATGTTAAAAAAAGTGTTACTTGGAGCTATTGGTTCAGCATTAGTGAGTGTATCTGCACTTCATGCTGCTAAAAAGCCAAATATTTTAGTGCTGTGGGGCGATGATGTTGGATATTACAACACGTCTGCATACAATATGGGGATGATGGGGTATAAAACACCAAATATCGACTCCATTGCAAAAGAGGGTGCACTCTTTACAGATATGTATGCGCAGCAGTCCTGTACCGCTGG
>JALWON010000106.1 GCA_027083475.1 Sulfurimonas sp. | reverse complement strand
TGCCTCTTTTCCTTTATAGGTAAAAGTATGCATGAAGGCTTGTGCATGGTAGAGGGAACCATCTTTTTTTCTATGGATTGTTTTGTTTGTGAATTTTTTTGTTTTTTTGAGTTCATCGCGCATATAGAGGGCATGTTCTTGAGAGAGTTTTGGGTTGATGTCAAAAATAGTCATTCTATAAAACTCCTCTTTGGTATAGCCAAGGGCATCACAAGCCCCTTGATTGACATAGAGGTAGCCAAATGTTGCAATATCGACAATATATATCTCATTGGAGGAAATTTCAATGAGTTTTGAGAGTTCTTCATTCTCTTTTTTCATGTGGAGTAATTTTGTAACATCTTGTGTGGTACCGACAATTTTGAGTGCTTCATCTTTCTTATTGTAGAGTGTCTGTCCACTGAGTAAAACATCTATAATAGTGTCATTTTTATGGATAATTTGTGCTTGGAGTGTATGTACCTCTTTACTTTGTGTAATTGTTTGTAATATAGCTTGTACCTGTGGTATATATTTTGGAACAAGTCGAGCAAAGAAAAACTCTAAAGAGGGTTCAATAGAATAGGGTTCGTAGCCATAATTGAGATAGGTTTGTTTTGACCAGATGATTTTTTTGGTAGATAAGTCAAGTTCCCAACTTCCAATTAAGTTGAGAGATTCTAAGATATTCACTGCTCTACCTCACAATTTTTTTCTTATTATAACAAAAATATAGAGTAAAATGAGAAAAACTAAAGAAATTTAGAGAATTGACGATAAGTAATGGTATGAATAAATTTACTCTTTTTTTAGCACTTTTTCTCCTTCTTCATCTCTCTGCCTCTGCTAAATGTGGCGATGCAAAGAGGATGCAACAACTTGAATATAAAAAAGCGGTGGCTACATATGTCACAGTGATTAGTCAAAAGATAGCGAAGCAGTTTAGTGCAAATATTGCTCCTTATAAAAAAGCAACACTTTTGCTAGAGTTACAAGCCATAGTAAATTTGTATGACCCAAAAAAGAGTTCTATCGCTACACAAAAAATTGCACAAAACCTTTTGCATGCTCTGTTTGTAGAGGGTTTTAAAGTGCTTGATGGCAAATCGCAAAAGGCAAATTGTGAAATGGTGGCGACTTATATAAACTACAAAAACGGTATGCTCATAAACGCAAGAATTGTTGATAAAAAAACAAGAGAGATCTATACCTCTGCACAAGTTTTTGTGACACGAAAAGAGTTAAAAAGCATCAACAAAATCTATAATAAATATAGTTGGTTTTCACAAAACTAAAGCAGATGCCCCATATCGTCGCGTTTGATAGCTAAGTAATCTTCATTGAATGTATTGGCTGGTATGACAATGGGAATGCGTTCTATGATTTCTACATCACTGATAGCATTGATTTTATCGGGGTTATTGGTGAGGAGTTTAATACGTTTGATGTGAAAATGATGTAAGATTGTTGTCACAATTTCATAGGTTCGCTCATCGGCACGAAATCCGAGTTGGTGGTTGGCTTCTATGGTGTTTGCCCCCTTGTCTTGAAGGGCATACGCATTGATTTTGTTAAAAAGCCCGATGTTGCGTCCCTCTTGTCTGAGGTAAATCACCATGCCATTTGATTCTTGTGCAAGTTTGAGTGCAAATTCGAGTTGTTCCCCACAATCACACTTTAAGCTTCCTAAGGCATCTCCTGTAAGACACTCTGAATGGA
>JALWON010000105.1 GCA_027083475.1 Sulfurimonas sp. | reverse complement strand
TTACTTTTTCGCGATGGAGTTTTGTATATTTTTGTTCTAGCAGACTATATTGCAGCATTTGTGTATAGGTAAGCGACCAGTATGTAACAGGATAAGCAAATGCTATTACTAATGAAGCAGCAATGAGCGTGAGAAATTTACCACTCTCTCTTTTGATAAATTTTGGTGGTCTGTGATAAATAGAAAAATTAGAGATATACTGTTCTTGGGGCTGGCAAGTGACATAGAGTTGCATCAGATAGTGGAGTTGGTCTATGTATGCACCATTGTTTTCAAAGCCATAAGTAAAGTTGAAGTTACTTGCTTCAATAGCAACTTCAGCTTCTAGCATCTCATCAAATTGCATCACAGTCTCAATCTGTGTTCCAATATAAAGGTGTTCAAATTTTTCTATATCAAAAGCTCTTTTTGTATAGGTGAGAATCTCGTTGATACTTGCAAAGAGTTCTTTATAGAGTTTTATAAAGTAACGTTTATAGTCACTCGAAGTCGTTTTTAAATTTTCTTGTGTAAAAAATGTTTGAAAAACTGCATAGTCAATTTTTTCTCCATAGAGTTCACAAAATCTTTCGTGCATCTCTACTAAAGAGTATGAAAGTGATTTTGTATAGAGAAACTCTTGTCCAGAATAGAGTGTCATAAATGCATCATTCTCTTGTAAATAGATAAAACAGTGTACACCGCTTGTCGTAATGATTTCTCTTGTATAGAGTGATTTAAGCAGCAGAGGGGTAGGAATAATAATATCTATATATTTGATTGCATCAATGACATCTGCATAGGTGTTGTTGAGTGTTTCTGGTTCTACGACAAAGACATGAAAATTACGATTGTCTTCATCGGCATGTGTGAAATTTTCAACATATTGAATAGAGTATTCAACCGCTTCATCGAGCCCTAACTCTTCATAGGCTTGAATAGTAATAGCATCAAAAATATCTTCTTGAGGAATATTTTTACTGATGGCTATTTGTGCGGTAATAAACTCATTGGTATTGAGGTAGGAGATGGCAAATTGATCTTTGGCAAATTGGGGTGATTTTACTTCAGTAATGATATTAGAAGAGTGACTGAAATAGGTGTTTTTGTATGGATTTATGGAAATAACACTTGAGAAAAAACTGTTTTCTTTGTCACTCATTCTATTACTAACCCTATTTAAAATTAATGATAGATAGAGAACAGAATTTATCTTTTTTATAAAATTCTATTCTATATCTCTTGTTCCCTCGATCTATAGAAAATCTTGAGTTTAACTCTTTGCGTTGTATTGTTATATTGCTCTCATTTGTAACATTTTTTGCATGATAACCAATCACATTGACACGAATGTCTTTTTGCTTGAGTATTCTAAAATCGGCTTTTACATCAAAAGATGAAGCTTTTTGGAGAGAAATTACATTTCCGTCCACCACTGCATCAAATGTATCTGGACAATCATCAGCCATTTTAAAGTATTGGGGTTTCAAAGTTGTAATTTTTTTATTCCCAATATACAAAACATATTTTCCATGAACTTTTTTAAAATTTCCAAGAGTATGAGAAAATTTAAAATTATTACCCTTTGATTTTAGCGGAATATAGCTTAAATATTTTTTTATATTATTAAAATTAATAAAGAGATTGTCATTTATTACTAAAGTACCGTAGTTACGCAGCATTTGTGTGATGTTTTTTTCATTAAAATCAAAATCTCTATAAAAATCAATATGCATTATTTTCATAAACTCTTCAATGGCAAGGAGTTGGTAGAAAACTTTTTGGGAGAGAGAAGAGAGGTTTTTACTTGTTTCAATAGCAAAAGCAGGTTTGTTTTGTCTAATTGCATAGTATGTTAAAGAGCGTTGCATTGCTTTGTCAAAATATTTTGTTTTTGTATTTTTGACATTAAAACTATGGTGTTTTTTTAATAATTTTTTATTGATACTATTTTTTACTGTCGTGGCGATGTTGTTTAAGTTGCCAAATTCCTGTTCTTCTTTGAGGGTACACTGATCAATCACACAGGTTTGCCCCCAAGCAGCAGGATTGTAAATTCTACCTTCACTTTTTTTTCTATAAAAACCATGCCCATCATGTAAATTTAATACAATATCTACATTTGGATTTGTAATGAGGTGTTTGATTGCCGCAACAATTTTTTTATCTTTATCATGTTTTTTGATAGACGCAAATTTTCTATTCATATCCCCATGAATCCCTCGTCTGTTTGCCATAATACTAGCTTCATTGAGATTAGGAACAATCCAAAGGTTTTTAGATGTAATTGTATAGTGCTTTGCAAGGATAGCAGCAGCAAAGTAGCTGCCCGGTTCATTACCATGGATACCAGCTATGACAAGCAGGGTTGAGTTTGAGTCGCTATTTTCTTTTTTGATAAGCTGTATATTTGCTTGTAAAATAGAGACAGCAGTAGTGATGATAAAGAGCATTTTAATGAAATGAACTGTCATTTACTTCTCTGTAAGTATTTTTATTTGTGTATCTACGAGTTTGACGATGAGTACTTTATCGCCGGTAAATTCAAAACTAGGCGATTTATAATACTCTTTAAAAGAGATTTTATAGACATCTTTTGTACTGGGGTAGGGGAGGATGTTAATGTGAGTAAAAAGAATTTTCTTTTTTTCTTTTTTTCTAAAAATTCGCTTTTTGTAGTGTGCAAAAGAGTTGTAGTTTTTTCCATCAAAACGTCTGAAATCTTTTGAATAGAATGCAAGATAATCATCAATGTTGTTATAGAGCCAAGCATATCTCCAAGCATACAAATTTGCAAGCAGCAAAGAGAGTATTTCTTTAGAAATATGTTTTTTGACATCTTTAGAATCGATAATGAGTAAAGTTTTATTGATGTCTATGTTCTCATCTAAATCTTCAATATCATTATTGTTAATTGCAATACACCCTTTGGTAAATGTGTCGCGTTCTTGATCAAGTGGTAAGCCATGAATCCAGATGCCATGCCCTTGGCTTTTTTTGTACTTGTCAAAGGTATTTGGGTAAGAAGTTACAAAAGCAAATGGTCCATAAAAAGGATCTACATGGGAGAGCTTGCGTGTAAGATTATAAATTCCTATAGGTGTTTTTAAATCGCCTTCTTTATGTTTTTCACCACTGTTTTTACCTGTAAAAGCACTGTACTTTTTCTCTAATTGATAGGTTTTATTGCTATTTTTTTTGTAAACACAGAGTGTTGAATTGTTTTTGTTACAAGTTAAAATATTGTTGTAAGATTCTAAATATCCAAAAGTAGTGTCTCTGTTTTGAATATATCTTTTCCAATAGTCCGGCTGACTTAAGGCTTTATCCATAGACTTTTCAAGGTTTTTAATACCGTGAAGTCTATAATCTGTTAAAATATCGTTAGCCAGTAAAAGGTTCTGAGTTATGAAAAGAAGTATAAGGAGTAAAAATTTATTTTGCATTGTCATAGCCTATCTCTTTTAGAAAATTTACATCCTTTGTCCAACCTTTTTTGACAACAACTTGTAAGTTTAAATAGGCTTTTTTAGTACTGAGTCTCTCTATCTTCTCACGAGCTGCCTTACCAATGCGTTTAATGGATTCTCCACCTTTACCAATGATAATACCCTTTTGTGACTCTTTTTCTATAATAATCATGGCATGAATGACATCAACATTCTTCTCTTCTTCAATACTTTCTATGATAACATCTGATTCATAAGGCACTTCATCGCTTACATTTTCAAAAATACTTTCACGAATAAACCCAGCATAAATATCACGAACAAGTTCACTTGTTAAATCTTCTGGGTCAAAAAGGTAAGGGGACTCGGGAAGATTTTGTGTAATGACTTTGAGTAAATCTTCATGACCCACTTTTTTAGGAATGGCTACAGGAATGAGGGCTTCAAAATGTTCAGCATATTGGTTGTATGCAGCGATGGTTTTAAAGAGCTTCTCTTGTTTTACTTGGTCTATTTTACTAATGACGATGATATGTTTGATGTTCTTTTTGTTGAGTTGTAAAAACTTTTCGTAATGCTCTACACTGTCTGTAACTGGGGCTAAATAGACAATAAGGTCACAATCACCCATAGCTTTGAGGGCTTCATCAAGCATAAATTGATTGAGTATTTTTTCTCTTTCATGTAGCCCGGGAGTATCTATAAAAATAATCTGAGTATCTTCAAGCATGACAATTGCATTTGAGCGGCGTCTTGTTGCGTTTGCTTTTTGGCTTACCATGGCTATTTTCTCCCCTAAAAGGGAGTTCATCAGTGTACTTTTTCCAGCATTTGGACGACCTATTAAAGAAACAAAACCAGCTCTTGTCATATATAAACCTTCGTATTTAATTATAAAATATAGCGAGAGAGGTCATCATCTTCAACGACTTCGTCGAGTTTTTCATGGACGAGTTGTGAAGTGATGGTAATTGTCTCATCTTTATGTTCATCTGCATCAAAACTAATCTCTTCTAAGACTTGTTCAAGTACAGTGTGTAAACGCCGTGCACCTATATCTTCAGCAAGTTCATTTGCACGATGAGAGAGTTTTGCTATGGAGCGAATCGCCTCATCTTCAAAATGGAGCTTTACCCCTTCAACACTTAAAAGTGCCGTGTACTGTTTGAGGAGAGAATTTTGCGTTTGTGTGAGAATTTGGTAGAGTGTCTCTTCTGTGAGTGATTCAAGTTCTACACGCAGTGGAAAACGCCCTTGGAGTTCAGGAATTAAGTCACTTGGTTTACTGACATGAAAAGCACCTGCTGCTATAAAAAGAATATGGTCTGTGTTAATCGTACCATATTTTGTAGAGATACTGCTCCCCTCTACGATAGGGAGTAAATCACGTTGTACTCCCTCTTTTGAAGGGTCATTTCGGCCTTGAGATTTTTCACTTAAAGCAATTTTATCAATTTCATCAAGAAATATAATGCCCCCATCCTCTGCTCGTCGGAGTGCCTCTGCTGTGACACTTTGCATATCAAGGAGTTTGGCACTTGCTTCTTGGCGAAGTAAAACTTTGGCATCTTTGACTGTCACTTCTTTTTTGTTCTCTTCTTTGTTCATTTGTGCAAAAACTTTGGAAAAACTCTCTTGTACTTTTACCATTTCAGGAGGAAGATTTGTATCATCAAACTCAATATTGAGCTTTTCTATTTCAAGTTCAATGACTTTATCATCCATCTCGCCAGATGCAACACGTTTTTCTGTTGCTTCAAGGAGTCTTTGATAATCATCTTTTTTACTTTCACTCGCCGATTTCGGAAGTGGAGGGAGGAGTTTTTCAACAATCTTATTTAAAACATAGTTGTCAATTTTACTCTGGTTGAGTTCTTCTTGTTCTGCTTTGACGATGCTAATAGAGTTTACAACCAAATCACGTACCATAGATTCGACATCACGACCTACAAAACCAACTTCTGTATATTTAGACGCTTCAACCTTGATGAAAGGAACTTTCATCATTTTTGCTAAACGGCGTGAGATTTCTGTTTTACCAACACCCGTTGAGCCAATCATAAGAATGTTTTTTGGCATGATTTCATTGCGGAGTGTTTCATCGAGTTGCATACGTCTGTAGCGGGTACGCAGGGCAAGAGCAATTGTTTTTTTTGCAGCATTTTGTCCGATGACATAATCATCAAGGTAAGCGACAATCTCTTTTGGAGTTAAGTTCATTCTTTGTGATCCTCTAAGCTAAGCGTTTTGATGTTGTGATTGGTGTATATACATAAATCTCCTGCAATATGCAGTGACTCTTTGACAAGCTCCTCTTCATCAAGGGAAGCATGCTTTTTTAAAGCACGTGCAGCAGAAATGGCAAAATTCCCGCCACTGCCTATAGAAGCTAACTCTCCATCTTCGGGTTCAACAACATCCCCATTGCCTGTTAAAATGAAAATATGCTCTTGGTTTAAAACAATCATCATTGCTTCTAAACGACGCAAGACTTTGTCTTTTCTCCAAGCTTTCGAGAACTCGACAACTGACTTTAGAATGTCCCCTTTTTTATTCTCTAAAAACTCTTCAAACATATCAAAAAGATTAAAAGCATCTGCTGTACTTCCAGCAAATCCTGCGAGTATTTTTCCATGATGGAGGGTGCGAATTTTTGTTGCATTGCCTTTGAGAACTGAGTCTCCAAAAGTCACTTGGCCATCACCACCGATGACAGCCTTGTTTTTTCCTTTATAGGCAAGTATGGTAGTGGCATCAAACATAGACTACTTACTCTCCCTGCACATCAACATGGAGTGTTGCATGCAGACCGTGACCAAGTTTAAAGTCTAAATCATGTTCACCAACTGTTTTAATGGCATTTTTTTCATTGATATGTTTTTTATCAATCTCAATACCGTGTTGCTCTTTGAGTGCGGCTGCAATTTCATCTTTGGTAACAGCTCCAAAAAGGTGTCCATTTTTACCAAGTTTTTTTGTGATAACAATTTCACTTGCATCAAGTTTTTTCGCAATCTCTTTGAGTGCATTGACCTCTTTTTCAAGGTTTTGTGCAACAATAAGCTCATCTTTAGCATGCTGCTCTAAGATTTCAGGTGTTGCATGGCGAGCGAAGCCTTTACCTATGAGAAAGTTTTTCCCATAGCCATCTTTAACCTCTTTGACTTCCCCTTTTTTTCCAAGACTTTTCACATCTTTGATTAAAAGAACTTTCATGTTATCTCTCTTTTTCGCCACCGTATGAAACGATACCGTGTGTGAGGTTTCCAACTTTCGTGTAACCCATATCTGGCAAGATTCTTGCAACATGTGCTGAACGGCTTCCTACATGACAATAGACAATGATATTTTCATTTTTATCAAGTCCAGCTTCTTCAAGTGATTGGTAGAAACTACTTGTTGGTACAAGTTTGTCAGCACCCTTAATGTGACCCATTTGCCACTCCATGTGCTCACGAACATCCACAAGTTTAAAATCAACCATACCAAGTTCACGTGCCTCTAAGAGAGCTATTAACTCATCTGGGTCAATTTCACTTTGATTGACAAGGGCTTGACACTCCTCTTTTGTTAAACCACGTGAATGTGTTTGTACCGCTTCTTCCA
>JALWON010000104.1 GCA_027083475.1 Sulfurimonas sp. | reverse complement strand
ATAGTTATATCATCCTTAAATCTTCCAACTCTTATATTCATACGAAGTGGGTCTTTTGCAAAGAGTAACATAGAAGCTATCGTTGGTTTGTTGTTTTTGATAAAACTTAATTTTTCAAGCATTGTAAGTTCTGCTTCATCAAGATTAAACCTGCCCGTTTGTTTTGTAGTAGCAAAGAATTTTTTTACTTTTTGGGTATCGAGTGAATCTATAGTTACATCAGGGTACTCATAAGCATCCCAAGATAAATTTAATGTTTTTAAAAGCATATCAGATATCTCAATTGAGCTCATAAGGTGATTACTATTTTTTACCCTTTTATAATACTTACCTTTGTTAGAGACTGGTTTTACAGGGTATTGCTTCACATCAATTATGAGTATGGTTTTGTTTTGTATCTGTATCTCTTGTATGTCTGGTATGACCGATGGTATTGTATTTTGTTTTATGGTATTTATGTAGTTTTGTATTGTCTCTTCTGATATATCTACGCCTACAATAGTGCCATTATCATCAATACCAATAAATATTTTTCCTCCATCACTATTTGCAAAAGATGCAACAGTTTCTATCGCCTCTTTCTGAAAAGAGCTTTTAAATTCTACTGTTTGGTTTTCACCATTATCAATAATATTAAGCATCTCTTGTTTAGATAATATCATTTAATTATTATTCTCCAAATACCACTCATAAGCTCTTTTGATACCATCTTCAAGCTCTACAGTATGTTTCCATCCAAGAGCACTAAGTTTGCTCGGGTCTGTGAGTTTTACCATGGTTCCATCTGGTTTAGTGTCGTTAAAGTAGAGTTCACCTTCATAGCCAACTATCTTTTTGATAGTAAGCGCTAGCTCTTTTATGCTTATATCTACACCTGTTCCTATGTTGATGTGAGTGTTGCGAATTTCGTCCGATTTTGAACTGTTTTGGTTTACTATATCTTTAAAATTAATATTTTTCATTATAAATACACAAGCATCTGCCATATCTTCTGAGTAAAGAAACTCACGTCTAGGTCTGCCACTCCCCCATATCTCTACTTTTGGAGTGTTGCTTAGTTTTGCTTCGTGCATTTTTCTTAGAAGTGCTGGGAGTACATGAGAAGTCTCTAGATCAAAGTTATCATTAGGACCATAAAGATTTGTTGGCATGACAGATATAAAGTTTGTACCATATTGAAGATTATAAGATTCACACATCTTTATGCCTGCTATTTTAGCTATGGCATAAGGCTCGTTTGTGTACTCAAGTTCACTTGTGAGAAGGCTGTTCTCTTTCATGGGTTGCGGGGCATTTTTTGGGTAAATACAAGTAGAGCCTAAAAAGAGAAGTTTTTGAACACCATTTAAATAACTCTGATGGATGATATTGTTTTGGATTTGTAGGTTTTCATAGATGAAATCTGCTCTATAAGTGTTGTTAGCAACTATACCACCAACTTTTGCAGCTGCAAGGATTACGAACTCAGGTTTTTCTTCTTCAAAAAAAGCCTTCACCACATTTGTATCTAGTAAATCTAGTTCTTTATGCGTTTTATAGACTAAGTTTGTGTAGCCTTTGGATTCAAGGTTTTTGACTATTGCCGAACCAACAAGACCGCGATGCCCTGCTATGTAGATTTTGTCGGTTTTATTTAGCTTGACATTGTTGTGCTTTTCAGATAAAATATCTTCACAAATTGCCTTCGTGCACTCCCCTCCTT
>JALWON010000103.1 GCA_027083475.1 Sulfurimonas sp. | reverse complement strand
TTATTATATAATTTAGAATGTGGAAGGACAAAGAAACAGACAATTATGGGAGAAGAGAGCGAGATAGAGATGGATATGGCAGCAGAAGAGGGTATGATGAAGATAGACGAGGTAGAAGTAATGATGGATATGGTGAGAAAATAATCTATTTCTAAAGGATATTTGTTAAAAATAATGCCAATATAGATAGAAGAGATGATAGGAGAGAAGATCAAGATCGAAGCGGTAGGATTAAGAGGTCCAGATTCAGTAATAAGCCAAGTGAGGGAGAGTTTAGAGATGGAGAAGGAGATGACAGAAGAAGAAAAAGAAGTAAGTGGGGAGATGCCAGTGATATTAAGAATAATGATGGAGGATTAAATATGGAAAATAGAATCAAAAATACCAATTCTGCACTCAGTTTTAATGGGCCACTTGGGTCTGCAGGCGGAGATTGCTCTCAAATCAGGAGGAAATTGTACTTACCACAGGATGGAGTCAATTATATTGGGCTACTTATTGGTCCAAAAGGGATGTTCCAGAAGAAATTGGAGGGAGAATCTGGATGCAAGATTTTAATTAGAGGAAAGGGATCTCAGAAAGAAGGGCAGCCTCCTCAGCCAGACCAGGACGATGACCAACATGTGCTTATAATGGGTGACACTGAAGACGCGGTTGAAAAAGCTATTGAAGCGTGCAATAAGGTTATCCTGGCAGATGAAGACACAAGAAATATGATCCGAAAGGAACAATTGAAGATAGCAGCAGAATTAAATAACAATACATTTACTATTTCTTCTGATAATAATGCTTCTATCGATGATTCTATGCTTACTCCTTACGGGCCACCTAGTCCTTATGCTTATATAGTTCCAGTTCCTAATGAATGTATAGGATTGATAATTGGGAAGAAGGGAGAGACTATCAAGAGACTTCAAGCAGAGAGTGGGGCAAAAATCCAGGTAGCAAAGAAGGAGGTAGCTGAAACTAACCAAAGATATGTATTTGTAGAGGGAGCTGAAGATAAATATAATAATGCAAAGAAGCTTATTGATGAAGTAGTAGATGAATGGAGAAGGATTCACCAAAGGAATGAGGCAATGGCCCAACAAAATCAAATGGGAAATCCTTCACAATACCCTATGTCTAATAATTTAATTGGATTGACTAATAATGAAAGTATTCTAGATCCTAACAATACTAACCTTAACCCTCATGTTTATAATAATATTTACCCCTCAGACGCCCAAGATAATACGTCAAAGGACCCAGCTTACCAAGCTGCACTTAGTTACCAGCCATACCCAGGCTTTAGGCATCCAGGAGACGCTGCACAAGACCAAAGTGCACCTAATCCTACACAGGAAGGGTATCCCCAATATTCTAATCCATCCCAGCCTCCTCAAGGCTACCCAGGGACTTATCCTGGATATCCACCTTATGGTGGCTATCCTCCTGGTCATCCAGGAGCTCAGCCAGGGCAACCCCCTCATCCTTCATTTAACACACAGTCTAACCCTTCAGGTCCTTCTAATCCCCCTAATAGAGAAGATGAGAAAAAGGAACAAGCTCCAGATACAAAGGTAGAAAAGGAAGCCACCACAGAAAGAACCCAGCCTTCAGCACAACCAAGCAATCCAGAACCTTCACAAAAAGATGGAAAACATCCTTTAGCAGATCAATATGCCAAACATTATTCAGAGACATTGAAAGGTGATTACCAGTATT
>JALWON010000102.1 GCA_027083475.1 Sulfurimonas sp. | reverse complement strand
ATAATGAATCTGCCCAAGAAGCTGGAGAAGATTTTATAGAAGATTTTGAAGATTTAAACATCATTTTGACAGTAAAAGAGTCAATGTAATAGATTCTTATGATATACCAATACACAAAAAGATACCTCAAAGATACATACAAAGAACCCACTGAAAATTTTCAGTGGAAAAGTCTTGATACTCTTCGTTTTTTACAGCATATTCAACTGCGTTATTCAGATGAAGTCTTACAAAAAGAGATAAAAGAGGTCAAAGAGGCCTTTAAAGATTTTTTTGAACCTATTGGAACTCTTCTGTTTCGTTATACAGAGGAGTATGGGGTACGATTTAAAATTTTTCCCTACAGAGTAAAACCTCAAGAGAGTGAACATCTTGAGCGTATTATAAAAATCATTAAAAAAAATAAAAAGCATATTCAAGTCTGTTATGAAGGTCAAGAGAATCAGATTGCAATCTTGGGTAAAATTAGAAGAGATATAGATGCCCTTATGTTTGATTCCAAAGAGTCTGTGCATAAAAAAGAATTAACAAAATATGCTATCAAAAAAGCACTTCATCTGAGTGAAAAAGATATAGTTGTAGAACTTAAACGCATTTATATTGTTAAAATATTTGATGAAAATGCTCAAGAAGAGATAGAAAAGCCTTTAGAATCCACAGATACAGTAAAGACACATAATGGCTATGCAAAAGAGAACATTGAAAAAAGCTACAATGCTATCTTCAAAAAAGCAGATGTAAAAGAGTTTATTCAAAATGCACTTGAGAAAACCTTTACAGATAAATTAGATTTTACACATATGAGTCACGACTACTATGAAAAAAAATCGCTCAAAATCATTCATGCACAGATGGCTCAAGATCTCTCTTACTACTCTGCACTTGAAAATGACTACCTTTGCGGTATCGCTACTTATATTTTAAGAAATCACATCTATTATATTCATGAAATCATAACTTTCAAATTACTTGAGGAAATTTATAAGAAAAATCAAAATGCTACCGATTTTTTACTCCAATTTAATGGATCTATTATTTTACAAAATGGTAGAAAGTATAAACTGCCCTCACTTCAAGACAAAAATGCTCAAAAAATCAGTAGTGCGATGATTACAAGCACTGCATTTTTATATATAAACCTACAAAATAAGATACGAACACTCAAAGAAAAGTTAAAAGAACTCGACAAAAAAATCATCACCTTGGAGTTTGCTTCTAAAGAAAATGCACAACTCGAATCTTTATATACACAAGAAAAAAATATAAAATATGATATAGTATGTTATGAAAAAGATTTATCGCAAAAACACGAACAAATAGAAAGTGTCAAAGAAGCGATTACAACTGTGTTAATGTCAAGAAAAAAACCTTTAGGAACTTCAAATGCTTAAACTCATACTGTATGGTTTTATTTTACTCCTCTTATCTTCTAGCGGTATTTATATGTTTCTTACTTCTAACAATGAAACAGTTGCTACTTTTAGAACCGATAGTATTGGGAAAATGACGACAAGTATTATGAATGATTTAGATGAAGCCTTACCACTCATAGAACAGGCAGGATACAGTATTTCTGGAGTGGAAGCAGAACTTTCAGTTCCTCCTGAAGTAAGTACAATTTTTGAACTTGTTAAAGTTGTTGATAGAAAGAAACAAGAGAAAATCTTAGAATCACTTGAGGGCAATAAAATTGGGACACTCGTACTGAGTTCTCTCATGAAATCATTTGCTCTGAACAAAGAAATGGCAATCAAAAAAATGAAACTCAAAATGATACATGTCACCATTGCCATACCTCCTTATATAACACTTGAATATGAAAAATAAATCTCTGCGTATCCTCAAATCATTTTTATGCCAACTTTTTTGGTACCTCTTTATTGTACAGGCTTTAATCCTTCTCTACTTGCTAGCTCCAAAGCCTTCAAATCCGATGGTTATGGTTCCTAATGACTTTGTCACAATAGATGGTCCAAACATTATCCAAGAGGGCAATGCAAACAATACCTATACACTTCGAGTCACTCAAAATCTCAATCAAGATTTAAATGTTACTTTAAAATATAGTGGAACGGCACAAAAAGACAAAGACTATATTGCTCCGCAATATGTCACCATTGAAAAGGGCAAGACTTCTGTAGATTTTAATATTACTGTTGTTGATGATCCTTTTGCAGAGTTGAATGATGCATTTGCTGTAAGAATTTTAACAATTAATGGAGAAACATTTTTAAAAGAGTACAACGTCTCGAATGCAAGCAATGTTATATTTACAAAAATTTTAGATGAAAAACCTCCAAAATATGCAGACAATCAAACAAACAATATTAGCATTACCGGTGCTGATACAATTGATGAAAATAATCAAACTACACAATATACCCTAACACTTTCTCAACCTGCAATAGAAGATATTAATCTCAATCTAAGCTATAAAGGGAGTGCTCAATATGGCATAGACTATACTGCACCAAAACAGCTTCGCATTCATAAAGGTGCACATGAGGCAAAATTTACCATCAAAACTATTGATGATATATATAAAGAGTATAATGAAACGATAGATGTCTTTATCTCTGGTCTTGATGATATTGGATTCGAGGACATTCGCTACAATAAAAGTCATTTTACAATAAGCTTGCAAGATGAGACACCACCATCTCAAGCACTTCACCTGCGCTTACACTCACCAAAACAAGCCATGGAAACAAGTAAAATTACTTATAAAATCATCGCAGATGAAGCAGTCATTCAAGATGTTAAACTCCCTTTTTCTCTTCTTGCAAGCGATCATAATATTGAAAAAGATACTCTTTTTACTACACTTCAAAAAGGCAAAAAAGAAGCAACTCTTAGTCTCATTGTACCCGATGATAATATTTTAGAGAAAAAACAATCGCTCACACTTGTTTCACAAGATATTCAAAGTGATGTTTATGAACACATCATTATAAATATGAAAGACAATACAACACAAATCATAGACAACCCTCACGGGAAAGAAGAGAATGCTGCTACTATAACACTCTCCTCGCAACAGAACAGTATAAGTGAAGATGCTCAAGTACTCAACATTACCATTGCAAGTTCCCAGACACTCCTCAAAGAGACTCCATTTATAATTACTTATGATGGTGTAGCCAAAAATGGTGTTGATTTTCAAGGTGCTACAGAGGCAATAATACCTAGTGGACATAAATCAACAACATTTATGCTCAAACCTATCAACGACAATATCCTAGAAGGCAAAGAAAGCTTTACAATCTCTCTCAAAGCTACCAGCAATGGAGGACTTGAAAAAATCAACCCAATCACACCACTTACAATGAGTATTGTAGATGAGGCACAACCGTCCAACAAACAAAGTGCCTCTGTCTCGTTGTGGGGTCCTGCTAAAATAGCAGAAGCAACTGATGGAAACTACACAATCCATATTTCTCAAAAACTTGAAGCGGATTTAAAAGTAGCACTTCATTTCATAGATAACACAGCCAAAGCATCTGTTGACTTTCAACCAGTCACGACAATTATCATTCCAAAAGGGGTTCAAAAATACTCTTTTGCTCTTCATACTATCGACAATACAGTTGCACAAACACTTCGAGATTTTCAAATCAAAATAAAGAACATTCAAGGTGGTGGCCTTGAAAAAATAGCTGTGGATACCCAGCATAATAATGTACTCACTGCAATAACCGATAAAGTAGATATAGAAAATGCATTTAAACGCATTGTAGCAAGTAAAAAAATCATTTTTGCTTATGCAAAAGCAGATGTAGATCCAGCATCCTTTCCTATCCTCAATGATATTGCGGCACTCCTCATCCAATTTCCAAGTGTTGATTTAATTGTAGAGGGACACACCAATAGTTCAGGTAATAGATACAGAAACCGTAAACTCTCTAAACGCAGAGCGAAAAGTGTCGCAGACTATCTTATTGCACAAGGTGTTGATAAAAAGAGAATATCTTCTGTAGGCTATGGTCAATCAAGACCTATGGTTCCAGATAGTAATCCACGAGCACAAGAAATCAACAAAAGAGTTGAGTTTAAAGTCAAATATAGGAACATTCAATGAACTATGAAATCATTCTCATTATAGCACTCTCCTACCTCTTAGGCATCTTTACGATGTGGATTAAAGAGCGGTGTAGCATACAAGAAGAGCATCTTCCTCTCTGCCATTTTCATCCACTCAATCAAGAGACAAATACAGAGCAAAAAAAGAAAGAATAGCGAAGTTTATAAAAAAGTAAAAAAGAGAGTAAAAAAAGAGAAGATTCTAAAGGTAGTATTCTTAAGAAATACTACCTTTTTCCATTTTTGAGAGAGAAGTGCCTAGTGCTCTTCAACAGCTACTGCACCACCAAGGTAAACATAAGTAAGCATCATGAAAATAAATGCTTGTAAAAATGCTCCAAATGTTAAAAGTGCAAATGGGACCAAAGGAATAATCCAAGGTACAAGCATCAACATTACAGCAAGGAACATATCATCACCCTTAATATTTCCAAAAAGACGGAAGCTTAAAGAGACAATACGTGAAAAGTGAGAGACAATTTCTACAGGGAACATTAACCATGCCAACCACCATACTGGACCACTAAAGTGTTTAAAGTAAGCAATAACGCCCTGCTTTTTGATACCAACATAGTTATAATAAACAAAAACACTCAAAGCTAAAGTTAACGTCATATTTAAGTTTGCAGAGGGTGCTTCAAAACCAGGAATAATACCGATAATGTTTGCAATCCCTACAAACAACCCAATTGTTGCCACTAAAGCAACATATTTACGAGCATTTTCTCTTCCCATAACATCTGCACCCATAGATAAAACACCACTAATGTATGCCTCCATAAGGTTCTGTGTTCCTGTTGGAACTACTTGTAAATTTGACATAGCAACTTTAACTAAAACTAATGCGATAAGCGCTGATAGCACCATGTGTGTTACAAATAAAAAATCATGATTTTCAGAAATCAATCCAAAAAAAGTAAACATTTCACCCATTGGTGTGCTCCCTTTGTATATAAATTGCGCAATTCTACAAAAAACTCTATTAAAGCTCTATTAAATTGTGCTAAAAAGGCCTTTATCTTGCAAATTCTACGGCCCTACTCTCTCGAATCACATTGACTTTAATATCTCCTGGATATTGCACTTTTTCTTCAATCTCTTTTGCGATCTCTCGTGCAAGCAGTACTGATTCATCATCATTCACTAAAGTTGCATTGACAATAACTCTCACCTCACGCCCTGCATTAATAGCATACGCTTGTCGTACCCCTGTCTGTGCAGATGCAATCTCCTCAATTTCTGTGACTCTTTTCAAGAAACTCTCAAGGACTTCTCTCCTTGCTCCTGGTCTTGCCGCAGAGAGGGCATCCGCAGCACACACCGCCCCGCACTCAATACTTTGAATCTCTTGTTGCCCATGGTGTGCATAAATCGCATTTATCACAACACTGTTTTCATTATAACGGTTACATACCTCTGCACCTAAATCAACATGGTTACCATCATGGTCATGCGTTAAGGATTTACCAATATCATGTAAGAGCCCCGCTCTCTTTGCTAAAATTGGATCGCCTCCCATCTCAGCAGCCATAACACCTGCTAAATGTGCAACTTCTAAAGTGTGTGCCAAGGCATTTTGCCCATAACTTGCACGATAACGCAGTCGTCCTATGAGTTTCATTAGTTCAGGATGCATCACACCTATGTTCATGTCGGCAATCAACTCTTCACCCTCAGCAAGAATACTTGCTTCAAACTCATCTGAGACTTTTTGAAAAATTTCTTCAATTCTACTTGGTTGGATTCTGCCATCTTCTATAAGTAACTGTAAGGTTTTGGTTGCTATAGCACGGCGATAGAGGTTAAAACTACTCACAAGGATTGCATTTGGTGTATCATCTATAATAATATCCACACCAAGCAAAGTTTCAAGTGACTTAATATTTCTTCCCTCTTTGCCTATAATACGCCCTTTTAACTCATCATTTTCAAGATGTACAAGATTTGTTAAACGTTCACTTGCAAATTCCCCTGCAAAACGGCTTGTTGCCTGTGCTAAAATAAAGTTTGCTTTTTTCTCAGCCTCTTCTTTTGCCTCATTCTCATAACGACGGACAATATGTGAAACTTCTACACGTGACTTCTCTTCTATATTTTTGAGGAGTAATGTTTTTGCTTCTTCTTTAGTCATACCCGCACTATTTTCAATCGCATGCACCACTTCATCAAGTTTTTTCTCATACTTCTCTTTTAAAACATTTAAAGATTTCTCATTTCTTTCTAAATTAATCTCTTTGGATTTCACAGCATTTGCATCGAAAGCTATTTTCTTTTCTTCAATCTCTTTATATTTTCTAAAACGCTCTTCATCATGTGCCAAATTATCTTCACGTTGTCGTAAATCCTCTTTAACGCGTTCTTTCACACGTTCATACTGTTTTTTTGCTTCCATCTCTATTTCGCGTGATTTTAGGTGGGCACGTTCGAGTAAATTTTGTGCTTCATTATCGATTGCGGCTGCTTTTGCTTTTGCTTGTTCAACATAAATTTCAAAATTTGCCGCTGTAATTTTTTTAGAAATTAAAAATCCAACAACACCGCTAACAATAGCGATTGAACCTCCTGATAAAAGTTCATTTAACATCATTTATTTCCTTTTTTTTGACACTACTTTTTGTATATGTGAAGTTAAAATCATATCACATTTGACATCATAATCATCACAAAGATACTCTTTTGTATAACAGTATCTATTTTGTATAAAAATAATATATGGCCTTTTTTTCAATCTTGCAAAAAAACGGTCATACATCCCTTTTCCAAAGCCTACTCTTTGAAAATTTCCATCTACACCAACGACTGGCACGATAGCTATATCTATGTTATTAATTACTCTATTGGAATTTCTAGCTTCTAAAATACCAAATTTTTTCTTTTCAAGTGGTAATCTAAATGGTACCATCTTAAAACTTTCACCTTCCATAAATGGAAGATACACCTCACTAATTTTTCGCATATATTGCAGAGTTTTCACAATGTTT
>JALWON010000101.1 GCA_027083475.1 Sulfurimonas sp. | reverse complement strand
AGTGATGTTTTGCTTTCTCTCTCCACTTCTATGTCTTCAGGTAAGCTCATGGCAAGCCCAAAAAATGGGACATCAAAAAGGGCTTTTTTTGCAACCCATGCTAAATCTTTGTGTGTCACCGTCTCCATGACTCCAATGTCTAAATCACTTTGATGGTTGATGAGAAACATTTGTGCATCGTGTGCTTCAAGCCCTTTTTTTGTTGTACGAAAAAAAATACTCAGTCTGATAAGCCAAGCGGCAATTTTTCTTGCATAGGGACGAGGAAGCAGGTAGTATAAAACAATAGAGAGTGTCAGACCAACAAAGATGATGGTTGTGGCTAACAACCAACTAATATGAGCAAATATCTTCATTACTGACCCATCCTATTTTGTCATTTGTAAGTTTTATTTTTGTATAACCTACTGCACTCCCTTCTTTTGTGAGTGTGAGTCGTCTGTTTGTTGTTTCAAAGATTGTTCCGTTATCTACCGGCAAGAGGTGCAACCTTGCTCCCTTTTTGATACAAATCTCTTTGGCAGGTACGAGCATCCAAGCGATATAGACTAAAGGGATAAGGATAAAAATAAGATAGATATATTTTTTTCTCCAGACAATCAACAATAATGCGACAAAGGCTATAGCGGCGGCTCCTTCTACTTTGAGGAGTTCATGTGATTGGTCTTTTGGTTTGAGATCACTCTGTGTGACGACACTGTCATCATCGACAATAATAGGGATAGAGAGAGAACGGAATCTATTTTCTAAAAGATTAAAATAGCTAAAAGAGAAGTTTTCTATCTCTTTGGGAATGACAACATAGTATGTAAGCTTTGCATCTTCTAGGGAGTCATTGAGCGACTCTATACCCTGTTTAATGACATTTGAAAACTTCGTGGCTTTGAGGTAGGAGTGTTGTGCTTGGAGTCGAAAGAGTAAAATATTGCTTTTGTTATCATAAATGGTTGTTTTATAATCAACAAGTGTGAGGGAGTTGGCGAGTATATTTGAAAAATCTTTTCGAGGGTTGAGTCGAATCGCTCGTATTTTCATCCCCTTGAGAAAACTACTCTCATAGGCATCGCTGTTTTTTAAAGTGGCTGTGACATCTGGGAGTCTCGCTGTGGTACTCGTGACTAAAAAAGGGAATGTTTTATATGT
Source organism: Sulfurimonas sp. (assembly GCA_027083475.1). Lineage (GTDB taxonomy): Bacteria > Campylobacterota > Campylobacteria > Campylobacterales > Sulfurimonadaceae > Sulfurimonas. The sequence goes on along the minus strand of JALWON010000101.1, from coordinate 5,927 downwards.
ATATTTCCCAATTTTTTGCTCTGTTGCATTGCTGTCGAGGAGTTGAATGCCTGCATAGTTTGAGAAACGGTAGCGAATTTCTGGGTATTCTTTGAGTGTTGAGAGTGATTTTATGCTAAAAGAGGAGAGTTCTCCTTGAATGACTCTGGATGGTGTCTTATCGTAACTCATGTAGATAACTTTATCTGCAAAGAGTGAAACTACTAAGAAGAGTAAAACAAGAAGAATTTTTTTCACGACTCTAAAAAACCTTTGAGCATAGCTACACCATCATCGCTGCCAAGGAGTGCTTCCATTGCCCGTTCAGGATGCGGCATTAAACCAAAAACATTTTTTTCTTTGTTGCAGACACCGGCAATAGCATCAACACTTCCATTTGGATTTTGAATTTTGCCATCAGCATCTGTGTAGCGGAGTAAAATTTGTTCATTTTCTTCAAGTGCTTGCAGCCCTGCATCATCAATGAAGTAGTTTCCATCATGGTGTGCAATAGGAATATTGACAACGGCATCTTTGTTGAGTTTTTTCAAAAATACATTTGTGTTGTTTGCAACTTTTAAATGGTGATGTTTGGAAATGAAGTGTAAGCCATCATTGCGTTTGAGTGCTCCTGGAAGGAGTCCTACTTCTGTAAGCACTTGAAAACCATTGCAAATACCAAGTACTTTTCCACCCTTATGTGCATAGGCACTCACAGCTTTCATTACCGGAGAAAATTTTGCAATTGCACCACTTCTGAGATAATCTCCATAAGAGAAACCACCCGCAACAACAAGCAAATCTGTATCTTCTGGAAGTGCACTCGATTTGTGCCAGACTATTTCAGTCTCAGCACCGAGTGTCTCAAACGCATGCTGTGTATCATACTCACAGTTAGTTCCTGGAAACTGTAAAATTGCTACTTTCATTAGAGGAGCTCTATCTTGTAATCTTCTATTACAGTATTGGCTAAAATCTCTTCACACATTTTTGTCACATCTGCCATTGCCTGTGTTTTGTCCTCTGTGTCGAGTTGTAAAACGATTTGTTTGCCGACACGAACATCTGTTACATTGCTAAAATGAAGCGAGTCAAGTGCATGATGTACAGCTTTTCCTTGAGAGTCTAAAACACCTTGTTTTAATGATATATTTACTATTGCTGTCATTACTATTGTCCTAAAATTCTATTTAATACTTGCTCGTAAGCAACTGTTAATCCACCAAGCCCTTGACGGAATCTATCTTTATCCATTTTTTCACCACTCTCTATATCCCAAAAACGGCAATTGTCAGGTGAAATCTCATCTACTAAAATGATGTTTCCACTCGCATCTTTTCCAAACTCTAATTTGAAATCTACAAGATTGAGCCCTTTTTCTTTAAAGTAAGGGCGCAATACATCATTGACTTGACGAGCCATGCGGCGGAGTTTATCTAACTCATCTTGGTACTCAACAAGTCCTAAAATAAGGGCATGTTGGTCATTGAGTTTTGGGTCACCCAAATCATCATTTTTATAATCAAACTCTACAAGTGTAAATGGCAGTACTGTTCCATCTTCTATACCAAGATTACGAGAGAGTGAACCAGTTGCAATATTGCGAACAATAACTTCTATGAGAATAACATCCACTTTTTTGTGGAGCATGTGATTGTCATCAAGCATTTTTACAAAGTGTGTTGGAATACCATTGGCTTCAAGGAGTTTAAAAAGCTCTGTTGAGATTTTGTTGTTTAAGGCTCCTTTGCCTGCTTCACTAGACTTTTTTTCGCCATTAAACGCAGTTAAGTCATCTTTAAATTCTGAAATTACTAGATTTTCATCCTCTGTGAGGAAAAGTTTTTTGGCTTTTCCTTCGTAAAGTAATTCTCTTTTTTCCATAGTAAGATTTATCCTTTTATAATTGCTAACGCTTTGATAATATCTACCCCTTCTTTGAGTTGTATATCTTTGTTGAGCATTTCTGGCGTAATTATATCTTTATTTGCTTTTTTATCTTCTTTATCTGCCTTCTTTTTTCCATCAACTTTTGCAAGTTCTTTTTTAAGATGCTCTTTGAGGTCTGCTTCTTTGATGGCAAACTCATTTTTATGGGTTTTTACTTCTCCGGCTGTGACATGAATGTCTGGAGTTACACCCACTGCTTGAATGGTTCTGCCACTTGGTAAATAGTATCTTGCAATTGTGAGTTTAATCGCATCTGTTTTCGTGATAGGTAAAACAACTTGCACACTCCCTTTTCCAAATGTTTTTTCTCCTACTAAAACGGCACGTTTATGGTCTTGCAGGGCACCACTGACAATCTCACTTGCACTTGCACTGCCTCCATTGACAAGCACAACCATTGGTACTTTTGTAAGGGTCGCACTTGTAGTGGCCGAGTAGACTTTTTCATCTTTTGGATCACGTCCTTTTTGAGAAACAATGCGTCCTTTATCGACAAAAAGATCGACAACATCTATGGCTTGGTCGAGTAAGCCACCAGGGTTATTGCGTAAATCTAAGATGATACCTTTTGTTTTCTTGTGCTTTTGAATGACTTTTTTGACATCTTTGGCAACTTTTTGGTCAAAACTTGCAATTCTGATATATAAAATATCATCGCCGATTGTTTTTGCATGGACAGATTCTATGGTTATGATGCCACGAACAATATGGATTTTAAGGGGTTTGATTTCGCCTGCACGCACAATGGTAACATCAATAGGATCACCTACTTTACCGCGCATGAGTGATACAGCCTCATCTATGGTCATTCCAAGTGTTGATTTGTCATCAATTTTTAAAATAATATCTTTTGCTTTGAGCCCGGCTTTATCTGCTGGTGTACCATCTATAGGGGAGATGACCGTTAAGGCTCCATCTTTCATGCCTACCGTGATGCCGAGTCCGCCAAACTCACCTTTTGTTTGTACTTGTAAGTTTTTATAATCTTTTTCAGTCAGGTAGTTTGAATGGGCATCAAGATTTTTCATCATGCCATCTAAAGCTTTATCTACAAGCTCTTCAATAGTGGGTTTGTCTACATCGTATTGTTCTACGATACTTAAAACTTTTGTAAATTTTGTGAGTGCCTCAAGACGCGAAGCTTCACTCGTTTTAGCAGGAGTCTCAGCAAAAAGATTGGAGGTGAAAAGCAGCGAGAAAGCGATGCTCAGTGAAGCAAAACCGAGGGTAATGTATGTTTTGTTTTTCATTGTTTGTCCATGTGTAGGGATTTTATAAGAGCCATTATACCTATACTTATTAAATGCTAAATAACTTTTGAGTATAATGCCATAGAATTAAATGTAAGGTACAGCAAAACATGAAAAATGTTATTTTAATCGGGTTTATGGGAGTAGGAAAGGGGAGTGTCGCTCGCGAAGTGGCACAGAACTCCAGCTATATGACGATAGATACTGATGATTTAATTGAGAGTATGCAAAACAAAAAGATTAAAAAAATTTTTGAGCAAGAGGGTGAAAAGTACTTTAGAAGTTTAGAAAAAAAAGTAGCATTGTGGTTAGAAAAAAGTGTAAGCAATACACTCATCTCTACAGGTGGAGGCTTCTATAAACAAAAAAACTTAAAAAAAATAGCAACTGTTGTTTTTTTGGATTCTCCTTTTGATGAAATTATTAAACGCATTAAAAAACATCCAAATGCAGAAAATAAACTCAAAAAAAGACCCTTACTTCAAGATTTGCAAAAGGCAAAAGAACTCTATGACTTGCGAAGACCAGAGTATTTAAAACTTTCTGATATAGTGATAGATGTAACAAAAAAAAGTGCACAAGAGTGTGCAAAAGAATTACTCAAAAAGGTAAAAAAACATGCGTAAAATATTGGTATATGGGCTACTGCTTGTAGCGACCTCACTCTTTGCAGAGGGAATCCACTGGGCGAAAGATTATCAATCTGGTATAGAACAAGCAACAAAAGAGAAAAAACCTGTGATGTTTGTCATCTCTCGTCATACATGTAAATATTGTGTGATTTTAGAAAAAAATACATTTTCAGATAAGCGAGTGATTGATAAACTCAACAAAGATTTTGTTTCTATTATCTCTTACACCGATGAGCGAGATTATATACCATATGGAATGTATACGGGGGGTACTCCAACGACATGGTTTTTAAATGCAGATGGGAGACCGATGTTTTCTCCTGTGACAGGAGCGAGACCTCCAGAAGCCTATATGCATGCATTGCAAGTTGTGCAAGACAAATTTAATGAAATTAACAAAAATGGAAAAACAAAATGATATTTGTAAATGTAAACGATGCCCATTTTAAAGCAGATTTTGAAGAGCTTTTGGGACGAGGCAAGATGGACATGGCACATGTCAGCCAAATTGTCGGCGGAATTATAGAAGAGATTAAACAAGAGAAAAACACAGCACTCAAAGAGCATATAAAAAAGTTTGACAAATGGACACCTTTGCATGATGATGACTTGAAAATTTCGACACAATCTATGCAAATCGCTTATGATAGCATAGATAAAAATCTTCGTGATGCACTCCATTTAGCATACGATAGAATCAAAGCCTACCATCAAAAGCAAAAACCAAAATCGTGGTTTGACACTGAAGCCAATGGAACAATTCTTGGGCAAAAAGTGACACCTGTTGATAGTGCAGGGCTTTATATTCCTGGGGGAAAAGCGGCATACCCTTCTTCTTTGCTGATGAATGTTATTCCTGCACAAGTGGCAGGGGTGGAGCAAATTGTTGTGTGCACACCAACGCCAGACAATGAACCCAATGAACTCTTACTTGCAGCTTGTCATCTTTGTGGTGTGAGTGAAGTTTATAAAGTTGGCGGGGCAAGTGCCATTGCGGCGATGGCTTATGGGACGCAGACTATTCCTAAAGTGGATGTCATTACGGGTCCTGGAAATATTTTTGTTGCGACTGCCAAAAAAATGGTTTTTGGTGAAGTGAACATCGACATGATAGCAGGACCGAGCGAGATCGGTGTTTTAGCCGATGAGAGTGCCAATGCAAACCATTTGGCAATAGACCTGCTCTCTCAAGCAGAACATGATGAAATGGCAAGTTCTATTTTGATTACTCCTTCTCAAAAGTTAGCAGATGAGGTGAAAGAGGAGATTGAAAATTGGCTTGTGAAGTTACCTCGCCAAGCAATAGCACGAAAAAGTATTGAAGAGCGTGGTGCCATCATCGTAACAAACAGTATGGAAGAAGCGATAGAATTGATGAATAAAATTGCTCCCGAACATTTAGAAGTGGCGACACTCAGTCCTTTTGAACTTTTACCACTCATTAAGCATGCAGGGGCTATTTTCTTAGGACACAACACTCCTGAAGCAATAGGTGATTATGTTGCAGGGCCAAATCATACCCTTCCAACAGGAGGCACAGCGAAATTTTACTCGCCGCTTGGTGTAGAGAATTTTATGAAAAAAAGTTCTATCATTTCATTTAGTAAAAATGCTATTAACGAGATAGGAGAAGAGTGTGCTCTCATTGCAAATACAGAAGGTTTAACAGCGCATGAAGAGTCTGTAAGAGTGCGTTTAGCGTAAAGCGTACACTCTCTTTTGCCGAGTGAAGTTCTTCTCTGTAGTTAGAGTCAATTTTGAAACTATTTTTTTGAGATTTTTACCCACCTCAAGTTTAGATCTCAGAATGATATATCTCTGAATTATCTTTTTGCTGATAATTGTTTGAGAGTTTGGCGATGCAAGTTAGATTAGACTAATGTTTTAGTCTAATTCTAAACAATCACTTATAGAGTAAAGTCCAGCTTCTTTATCTGCAAGCCATTGTGCAGCACGCAGAGCTCCTTTACTAAAGGTACTTCTTGAAGTGGCTGTATGGTTGAGTTCTATGAACTCACCTTCATTATAAAACCCAACAGTATGACGACCAACAATGTCACCACCACGAAGTGCCATGACAGCGATTTCATCTTCACTGCGTTCACCGATGTTGCCA
>JALWON010000100.1 GCA_027083475.1 Sulfurimonas sp. | reverse complement strand
AGATATTGAGAGTATTGAAGAAGAAAACTCTCGTATTAAAGTTCTTTTCAATAATGGCACTACAGAGGTGTATGACAGAATTGTCTATGCTTTGGGCGGAACGACACCAAGTGCCTTTTTAGAAAATGCAGGCATAGAAGAAGTAGATGGGAAACCGATGTTTGATGAACATTATGAGACAAATATTAAAGGCTTGTTTGTGGCAGGTGACATTACGCAAAAATCGGGTGGGAGTATAGCTCTAGGTCTCAATCACGGTTATGCTATAGCAAAATACATCACAGAAAATAGCTAAGTGCATAGAAAAAAATAGCACTTGCATAGACAAAAGTGAGCATGAGGAAACTTTTTTTGTAGATGGCACCCAAAGAGAGTACTCCAAATGGCACAAGCCACAGAGAAGAAAAGAGTATCTGTTTTGTATGGGTTTCTAAATACAGGAGATACTCTAGTGGGGTATCGAGCAGGTCGCCTGCATGGATGAGATGTAAAAATATACTCAGTGGGTAAAAGAGCGTAAAAAGGGTACTCCAGAGAATGGAGAGTGGATGGTAAAGAGAAAAGTTCCCAAATAGTGCAAGTGAAAAGGGAAGCATCATCAAATAAATCCAAAAAGGCAGCAGTAAAAATTGCCATACTTTATGTAAATGTTTAAAATGAATGAGAAACAAAAAGATATAGCCCACACCCGCAACACTTAACCAAAATCCCACACTAAAGAAAAGTCGGCTAAAGAGTGCGAGGAGGAGAAGTGTTGTGAGCAAAAGTGTTTGCATAGAGATAATGTGAAAACCTCTGTCATAGAGTACAAATCCAATGATGAGCATAGTAAAGGCACGTAAAAGTGATGGGGGAGTGTCCAAAAAGAGGAGGTAACTGAGTAAAATAGTGCTGATGATGATAAATATATTGCGTTTTTGATTTCTATAAGGAAAGTATCTGTTTTGCAAAAATTGATAGGGGTATTTCAAAAGGAAAAAAAGCACGCCAGACAAAACACCCAGATGAAAGCCACTTATGGCGATGAGGTGTGAGATGCCAAGGGATGAGAACTGTTTTTGTATACTTGCACTGAGCGGTTTTGCAGCAAAAAGGGCTTGATAAATTGCTGTAATTTCTGGACTTTTATGCTGTTGTGTAATGGCAGTGTTGCATGCTGTTTTGTATGTTGCTTGAGAGCTAGTTTTTATAATTTTACTATAGGCATAAAACCCTTTGAGATAGTGATAAAAACTGATTTTTCCTGCCCAGACTTCGAGGAGGAAATTTTCACCTACAACAAGATTTTTCTTTTTGGTTTTTGTGTAAAAAATGGCGCCATCTTCACTTTTGAGTTTTAAAACAGTGGAAGTCTCTTTTTTGTAATGCTTTAAGAGTGTTGCCCGCACAAGCTGTGTGTCAAAACGAGTAAGGTGTTTGTAGTTGTTATACTCGATGAGGAGTGCGTAAAAACTTAAGAGTGCGAGTATCAAAAATGCAAACAGGAAATCTCGCTTTGTAGTAAAAAGGGAGATTTTTTGCAGCATTTAGAGTGTCGGCATAGAGATACTTGACTCCCCTATGTCAATTTCAGCAGAGGAGGTGTCAATGTTTTCATACACAGTTTCAACACCTGCACTAAACGCGGGTGCATCGACAAAGCGTGTGAGTTTCTTTTGGAAAATGAGTTTCACATGTCCTGTAGGGCCATTACGCTGTTTCCCGATGATAATTTCTGCATCTTCTTCCTCTTTTTCCACATATTCTGAAACGAACTCTTTGCCTTCTGCTTTGGCTGCTTTTTCTCGCTCTTTTTCCTCTTTGTAGAGGTAAACATCATCACGGTAGACAAACAAAATGATGTCTGCATCCTGCTCGATTGATCCTGATTCACGAATATCACTCAGCATTGGGCGTTTGTCATTACGTGCTTCAAGTCCACGGTTGAGCTGTGAGAGGGCAACAATAGGGAGCTCAAGTTCACGAGCAAGCATCTTGAGCCCACGCGAGATTTCTGAAACCTGTAGGTGTCTATCTTGTGTACCAACACCTTGCATAATTTGCAAGTAATCAATCACCGCAATCTCAATTTCAGGATGTTGATTTTTCAGTTTTCGTAGTTTTGAGCGGAGCTGATTAATGTTAATGCTCCCTTGATCATCAACAAAAAGTTTCGCACTGTTCATCCTGTCAATGGCACCATTGAGACTACTCCATTGGTCATTGTTCATATTTCCCGTACGAAGGTGTTGCAGAGGAATAGAGGTCTGAATAGAGAGCAAACGCAACATCAATTGCTCAGCAGGCATTTCAAGCGAGAAAAAAGCCACCCCTTTGTTTTGTAAAATGAGGGAATTGACTGTGTTGAGTATAAAAGAAGTGTTATGTGTCACTGTCATATCTTCGAGTAAAAAGAGATGATTGCCATCAATGGTAAATCCATAATAGTCATCGACTTTGTCATACTCAACTTCTATACCTGTGTGGAGGTGTTCTCGTTTTGAGAGAAGTGGTCGCGCTTGTTTTCTTGCTATTTTTGTAGGAATCTTATCTAAATGCCCAACTATTCTTATTCTATAGACTTCACACTCATAGTTTATCTTTTTGATACGTGCTTTTTTTGCTTTAAATGAGACACGAAAGCCAAGAGAATCTGCTAAATACTTAATCTGTTTGCTTAACTTTTTATCTTTTTGTACTATCTCAAAAACATGAAATTTATCATCATAGTAGCCATCGCTATCGATTAAACCTGCTAAGAGTTGGAGTCTGTTTTTTTCACTATTTTGGATGTAGTTATGAGGGATGTGTTTGTTATTGAGAACACCAATATCTCTGAGCCTCTTTTGTAAAGAGTTATCTGTATGTTTTGAGACACCTCTTTTCCCTGATGTTATGCTATAAACTGGGCATTTGTTTTGCGGTGTTTGTGATGAGAGTTGCAAATCTAATTTTTTTGCATATTCTTTGAGAAAATCAATAATTTCTTTGTCCATCGTTGCAATTGAGACATTGGAACTTGTACCATCACCGAGCCATAAACCTAGAAAATAAGGGTCTATGCTGAGTTTTTGCTTTTTAAAATTAATAGCGACTTTATAGCCTTTGTAGTTAGAATGAAATCGTTTCGATTTTGTATTGTAATCTTTTATTGCAATATTGAGTGTGTCACCGTGCTTGTGTTTCCCTTCGTTTCTGCTGCGTTTGAGTGATAATATATGTGATTCGTTTACTCGGTAGTCAATCCCTTTTTTTTGTCGCACCCAAAACATTTTTTCCCGTCCACGAGCAAGTGAGAGTACATTTCTTGGGGTTGAATCATCACCCATAAGTTGGTCACCAACTTTAACATCTTCTACATTTTTAAGTGTTCCATCAAACATGACAACTTTTGTGCCAAGTCCAAGACATTTCCCCATCGCAGGCCTCGCTGCGATAATGACTAAATCTCCCTTCCCAAACCCCGTTGTCATTTTGTTGAGTTCAGCAAAGCCCGTATCGACGCCAACAAGCACCGTGTCGCCTCGTGCTTTCATCTCTTTGATATACTCCATCGTATCAAAGGTCATTTTAGGAGCATCTTTAAAGTCGCTTGTTTGGTTGTCTTGAGTGATTTCGTAGAGTTTTTTCTCTACTATATCAATCACTTCTTCTGAGGGGAGTTCCTCTTCGACTGTGACTCTTTTTATCTCCGTTGTGAGGGTAAGCAGGTGGCGTTTAAGGGATTTGTCTTTGATTTCATTTACATAGGCTTGTGTGTTGGAAATAGGATTTGCAGAGAGGATTTCAAGTAAAACCTGTTCATCAAACTTTTTCACTTTGATAAGTTCTTTTTTGATAAACTCTTCATCTATGGGCTGATCGCGTTGGAGTAAGAGCAGCATTGCCTTAAAGATGTCTTGATGGGCAGGAAGATAAAAATCATCCTCTTGAAGTGCAACACTCAACTCATCAAACTGACTTGGTTCAAAAACAATAGAGCTAAGAATAGAGCGTTCAAACGCCAGGTTATATAAATTATCTTGCATTATCAAATCTTTCATAAAGTTTGTGAAGATACTCTACTAATGGAGTAATCTTTGTATTTTCTTCTATTGCTAAAAGAAGGACCTCTTCTATGGGGATATTCTTTGCGATGACAAGTTGGATGAGTTCATTTTCAAATACAACTAATTTATCTTTGATGACACTATAAACTTCTTCTTCATCAAGTCCAAAATAACCATGTGCAATGATATTTCTAAAGTCTACGATTTTTCTATAGTTTTGATTTTCCAAAATATGGGAGTTGATTAAAATACGTGTTGCTTCACCAATAATCTCTAGTTCCCTGATGGATGCATCCCATATGAGTTCATCCCATCGCAAATCTTGGGCAGAGGTACAATGCTGTGTATATCGCTGTATTTTATTGATAGCGATAAATATATCAGTAATATAAAGGCGAGTATCTCGTTTAGACATAAATGATTTCTTTATCTACATATTTTTTGACGAGAAGTCTTAGATTTTTTATTTTTCCTAAATCAACAGTTTTTCCAAAGGCATTTTCTAAAAAATATTTTAAATCAAAAAAGTTGTCAAAAGAAGAGGGCATTTCGACTAAAATATCTATATCGCTATCGTTGTGTGCTGTACCTCTTGCATAGCTTCCAAAAAGTCCTATTTTACTTACTTTGTATTTTGTGTGTAAGAGCTGTTTATTTTGTTTTAAAAAGTTTAAAATATACTCTTTTGTCATATTAAGTGCCCTTTTTTGAATTGACAAATTTTAGCATATGAATCATTAATTTGAGGCTTGTCTTCTTATCGCATAAACAATCGCGACATTAGAGAAGACCTTGTAAATGGTGAGTTCAAGGAGGATACTTACAAGAATTGAGAGCATAAAAATGAAATCTAACTCTTTGAGTGAGAGTCCAAACCCGTGGTTTACTACCTTTATAAAAGAGCGTACCATTTCGTTTTGGGCTTGCCATGAGGAGGCTAAGACTTCACTCTCGGCAGATTTGAGGTTTTGTGATTTGTAGTTTAAATCCTCTTTTTTCTCTTTACGGTACTGTGCAGATTCTTGTTCAAGTTGCTCATTGTAGAGGCGTTCAAGTGCCATTCTCTCCGCAGCAAATTCTGCTATGAGATTTTTACGTTCTTTGACATGCTCTTCATATTTGGAGCCTTTCCATGTTTTTCCATCGGCTCCATAGACTGTTTTTTGTTTCTCTATTTCTGCATCTTTGTTGGCAATAACCTCTTTTTTACGTTGCTCAAACTCAGCAATTTTATCAAAGAAATCTTGTTTCAGTTGTTTGGCACGGCGGAGGTGATCTTTTTCTGTCATGGCAACAATCTCTTCATACTCTGTTTGAATTTTTTTGATAGATTTTGCTTTGAGTTCTTCTGCATGGGGGCTCTCTAGCTTATCGGCGGTCACAGCCATAGAGGAGATGATAGAGAGTCCAAAAAGCAGAGGAATAAACAGGCTGCTTAGAAGCTTCATCGTCCATTTATTGACCTCTGAACCTGATTTTTGGATGTAAACTTTCATAAAAATACTTCCTACCTTAGCCACCTCAAACGCAATGACCATCACAACAGAGATAAGGAAAAATCCAGGGTAGAAACTGTCAAACGCAATCATCTCCATGTAGGCAGAAACGACAAATGCAGCGATACCTGCAAGGGTATACAGAAGCAGGGAAGCATCTTGCACTGTTTGAATAATTTGGCTGCGAAGATTTGGCTGTATCTCTTGTGAGAGTGCTTCAAGTTGCTCTTCTGCTGGTGTGTTTTGTACGATTATTTCTTCTTCTGCTACTGCTTCTTTTTGTAATTCTTCTTTGAGCTCTGGCTCTTTCGTCTCTTGGATTACTTGCTCTTTTGGCATCTCGTGGACTTCTGGTGTCTCTTCGATTTCAATCTCGGCTTCAACTATCTCTTCTATCAGCTCCTCTTCATACTCTTTATGCTCTTCATGATCTTCATGCTCTTTTGGAACAAAAGCAAGCTCTTTTTTCGAGTCAAAACTCATCCATTGGAGGCTGAAATCACTCTCTAAATTTTTGACGGTTTTAAAAATGAAGTTGTTTTTGTACTCGTTTAAAATTTTTGCGTTTGTTAAAAACTCGATACCTTTTGCTTTTATTTCTTCATTTTTAAAAATCAAAATGACTCTGTCAAGTTTGTAAACATTCTCTACAAAGACCTGATTGTAGAGGGCAATACGATGGACAATGCTTGTCACTTCTGTATCTGAAAAGAGATCAAGCACATAGATGAACTCCTCACCAGAGGCTAAAGAGAAGTTCATGGTTGCGTTTGGTATGAGAAAATCTCCCGATTCAAGGGTAAATTTACCGCTGGCTTGGAGCTCATCTTTTTTTGTTTTGTTCTTAAACGCATCAAAATAGGCACTAAAGTAGTTGATTTTTATATGTCGAAACTCCGCATAGGTATTGAACAAAATATGATAATTTACCGTATGGTAAATATGAAAATAATCTTCCTCTGAGATACTGAGTTTACGTAAGTCAATATCTTGAAAATAGAGGCTCTCATCGAGTCCGAGTTGTTTGTTTGGCAGGGCAAAGTACAGGGGCTCTCTTGGTTTGGAAAATTGTCTGTTTTTGAGAGAACGAATCATCTGTTTTTCTTGCATAGTGTCAAGGTACTCGGGGGTAATTTCAAGTTTGACGAGTTGTGAGAGTTGTGTCTGTGTTAAAAATTTATAGTGTAGTAACGTTGTTACTATCAGGGTCTCATGTGCTGAAATTTCAAGCTTATTCATTAGAAATATAATCCAAAAGTTTAATTTTTATAATTATATCAAATGAATATTTAGATTAGAGGCATTTAAGCCAAGACTTAAGAAAAAGAGGAGATAATGGAGACTATGTTTAAACAAGGGCTTTATGTGAAAAGTATATTTCTCTTTTTGATGTTTTTTGAACTCTTTGTAAGTGCAAATGAACCGCTTAATGTGCAACTTTTATGGAAAAATCAGTTTGAATTTGCTGGATTTTATATGGCAAAAGAGAAAGGTTTTTATAAGGCAGAGGGCTTAGATGTTTCTCTCAAAGAGTTTAATTTCTCTGTGCATATAG
>JALWON010000099.1 GCA_027083475.1 Sulfurimonas sp. | reverse complement strand
CAAATCTTTTCTTTTAAACTTATGGTATAATAAGTCATGGCAAAAATAGATGAGATAAAAGAAATTTTAAATACTTTGCGAATAGGTATGAGTATTGTTGCAGGTATTTTAGTTGTGCTTTTTGGAAAAGTGTTTAGAAAGTTTGAACAACAAGAATTCTCTCGTTCCCATTTTCTAAATGGGAATGCACATTAAAAAGTAACTTATGAAAACAACACTAAAAAAACTCTTCTATATCCTTACAATGCTATTTATCATCTCAATAGTCTCATTTTTGGCGATACACTCTGCTCCAAACTCGTTTTTTGGTGCAGGTGCACTCAACCCAAATATGACAAAAGAAGCCATAGCAAAACTTCAAGCTGTTTATGGACTCGATAAAACACTTTTGCAACAGTATCTTGATTGGATACTTAACATTGTAACTTTTAATTTTGGAGTCTCTTTTGTAAGTGGTCAAGATGTGAGTTCTGAGATTTTTAAACGACTGCCTGTGACATTAAGTATGAATATTATCTCCTTAGTTGTCGTTTTTGTACTCTCTTTATACCTTGGGGTAAAGTCAGCATTACTCTATGAGAAAAAAACAGACTATCTCATCCGTCAACTCTCTTTAGTCTCTTTTTCTATGCCCTCTTTTTATTTGGCACTCCTTTTTATAATTCTTTTTGCGCTTAAACTAGAGTGGTTTCCAATCGCAGGTTTGCACTCTGTAGAACCTAAAGAGGGCTTTGCAAACTTTTTAGATATGGCATGGCATTTGAGTTTACCTATTGGAGTAATGATTTTTGTGGGCTTGGGGAGTATGATTATTTATATACGTTCTTTGACTTTGGAAATTTTAAAGAGTGACTATTACTATTTTGCACTTTCGCGGGGAATAGAGAAAAAAGAATTACTTTTTTTGTACATATTACCAAATCTTTTGCCTCCTATTGTCACACTTCTAGGTTTATCTCTGCCTGGTCTTATAGGAGGAAGTGTGATTTTGGAGTCTCTCTTTGGTATAGAAGGGATGGGGCAGCTTTTTTTTATGTCCGCTTTAAGTCGTGACTACCCTATCATTATGGGAATTTTAATGATAACAGCATTTTTAACACTACTTGGCAATATGCTAGCGGATTTAATTTTGTTAAAATTAAATCCGTATATGCAAAAATAAATATTTATGTTATAATTTCTCTATCAAAGTATGGTGCTTTGTGTGTGTAAGTTTTCGGGCATGATACTTACAAAAATCTCAAGCTCTATCGCTCTTTTGAGTGATAGAGCTTTTTTTTTGGTCTATTTTTAGATGGTTGGGTTATGTGGGTGAGATTGATGTAAGGATAAATCATGCCCGATTTAAACATACACACGGTAGGCTATCTTATAATAGCAACTATTTATTTAGTTTTTGCTTTTAAACCCAAATAATTCCATAACATTTCCCACACCTCCAAATTCATAAAAAGCTCATCTTTTTTAAATCCAAAAGCACCTAATCAGGCTATAAAATCACACTTTGCATGTTTTTGACTCCATTTGTATTAGATTTTGCAATTTTTGTGCAAGATTCATAGTTTTTAGACATGGCTTTTCTATTTGAGTAAATCTTAATATCTCTTTCTTTACTTTTTTAGGCATCACTCTAAACTTTCTTCATAAGCTCTTTGTCTTATTCTTTTGAGTAGTTCGATAAACTCCTCATTCACTTTAAGTATAGTCTCTCTTGCATG
>JALWON010000098.1 GCA_027083475.1 Sulfurimonas sp. | reverse complement strand
TAGAGTTGTTTACAGACAATATCCAGCTGTTTTTATTACTATTTTTAAGCAGCATCTGCTTGCTCTTGTATTTTCTTAAATGAAATTTGAAACCATTTTTCAAGGATCTTCTCCTCCTCTTTAAGTATTTCTCTATTATATTTTCCACTTGCCTGTATGATATATTCATCAGATACTTCCACAGCAAACTGAAGATCATCATCTTTGAAAAAACAGTAGATTATCGTTTCACCACAATCTATCGCATCAAAATACCCGGCCATGCAATTATGAAGAGATTCAGCCCATTTAAAAAGTTCCCTCCCTGTTTGGGGAACGCTTACTTTGTATCTGCCTATTGTTATACAAGGCTTTATCTCTTTGGCTTTATATGAAAGAGTTTTTGTGAACATATATTTATATCTTTCTTCAACTCCACACCGAACAAACTCATCGTGAAGTGCAACAGCTTTGCATGCAACTTTTTTAAATGAATGTTCTATACTCTCTTGCATAGTAATAAATTCACGTAATATATCTCGAAAAAGAAATGGTTTGTTTTCAAACTCTTGAGAACTAAAGAGTTTAAAGAGCTGTTTTTCTGTGTAGTATTTCTTTAAAAAGATCATCAATTGGTAGAACTCCTGAGTATTCAAACCACTATCTATTAAAAAGGTCGATTCTAGATTGAGTAGTTTGACTATAATATTTGTATCGTTCATGGTCTTGCAAAAAACTTCTATAGCTATTGCATTAAATTTACCATGTTGATCCATCTGCTGCGTATAGTTATGATAAAGAGCTTTTTTAATAGACTTTTCTTTTGGATGGTTTGCTAAGTGTATGAGTGTATCATTGACAAATAACTCTTTTTGATCCATCTTTGGGATGTACTCCCAATAATAGAACTCGAAATCTTTAAGTTCTCTGTTTTCAAGAAAAAAAGCCGCTAAATCGAAAGTTATCTTCTTTTTTGGATGCTTTGGTATATCAAAAAGGTTGCAATTATTGATATGATAAAGAAGATTTTCTTCAACCTGTGCTTTATCCTTTTTTGGTGGTTGAAGTATATAATCTCTTTTTAACTCACCCTCTTGAGTCAATGTGACTGTATAGACAGCCTTTATATCATTGATCACTTTTTGAGACATAAAGTCAATCTTTGTAAGAATTCTTATCCCATAACAAGAGCTTACTGCATTGTCAGTACATTCTACTTTATATTCATATTCAAACTCTGTATCAAGCTCTTGTTCTATAAAATAAGCAAAATTACTCCATGCAAAATTAGCATTGCAAAACCTCATATTTTCGCATTTATCACACTTATAGTCTATCTCTTGATCACGATATTTGAGTATAAATTTAGTATATCCGCAACTACAGACATAAGTCTCCACACAATAATCCAGTCTAGGCGTATCAGCAAAGAGATGCTTTACTTTGTTGAAATCTGTAGTCAGTCTCCATGCAAGTTGATTCATGAAGCCAAAAACCCCATAACACTCCCACCACTCACCTGCTTAATAGCAATCTCATCCTCAAGTCTCTGCAACAGATCTTTGGCATCTGTAATAGGTCGGAATCTGTTTTGACGGGTGACTGCTGCAAAGTCACCAGGTGTGAGATATTTCATATTTTGCACTATTCTTTGAAGTGTTGATGATAGTTTTTTTAAACTTAGTTCTTTAGAGTATGCGATAAACATCTTCCAAGCTTGCTCAGGTTTTAAGTAAGAAAACTCCAATTTAAGGTCAAACCTTCTCAAACTTGCACTATCGAGATTATCCATAAGGTTCGTTGTCGCTATAAATATTCCATCGAAGTTTTCCATCTGTACCAGCATCTCATTGACCTGTGTTACCTCCCAACTCTGTTTAGCCTGAGATCTATCAGCCAAGAAGCTATCTACTTCATCAAATACAAGTACCGCTTTCTCCTCTTTTGCTTCAAGGAATGCATTTGCTATATTCTTTTCAGTGCCTCCTACCCACATACTTATAAGGTCACTTCCTTTTTTCAAAAGTAACGGTTTATCAAGCATTTGTGCAATATATTTACCATATGCACTTTTACCGGTTCCTGCCGGTCCGTAAAGACAGAGTCTTGCGTTTTGGTGTTCAAGGATACCTTGTGCCAGATTGTCTAGATTGGTAGTTGTATTTATAAACTGTGGATTGTACACAGAGGGAAGTGAGGATTCAGCACTTTTTTCCTTTATCTCTGCGTATCCTTGTGCTTTGAGTGTATTGTTGAGTACCTGTTTAAAAGCTTTAGGCCTATCCTTTACATCTATACTGCTAATCACTTTCGTTGCACGGGTAATGAGTGCTGGGGCTATGTTCTCATTTTCGGCCAATAATTTAATACTTTGCTCATCTAACAGGTTATCTGAATAGTTTTTAATGATCTGTGCGCGTTTGGATTTTTTTGGAATCGGCATCTCGATAGCATAATCAAACCTTCTTACCATTGCATTGTCGATACTATGGATGTTATTTGTAATCCAAATGGTTGGTATAGTGTTGGTTTCAAGTATTCTGTTAAGCCATGCTTTGTTCTCTTGTCTCTTTGGAGCAAAAAAACCACTGTTACTCTCAAATATATCTTCCGCTTCATCGTACATAAGAATGGTATCTTTGTTGGCAAGTAATGCTTGTGCCATCTTATACGCTCTTAGTCGAAAGCGCCCATCTATTGCCTGATCATCTTCATCTGCATAGCTTATCTCAAAGAGCTCTGTTTGTAAGATCTCGGAAATAGTTTTAGCAAGTTCTGTTTTTCCTGTTCCCGGTAAACCATAGAGAAGAATATTGACTCCTGTTTGTTTGCTATTAAGAGCATTCGAGAGGTAAGGGACTAATATATCTAAATCTTTTGTGATGTGCTCATAGTCTTGCATTGTCAATGTGCTTTTACTGCATGGTCGTACTGCCTCTTTTATCATTACAGAGATATCTTCATCCAAATTGAGCATATCATCTGCAAAGCTCTCAGTAATTATTTCTATTTTCCCATCCAAAGAGCGTGTATTGTTTTTATTGATTGATACAATAGAAGATTTCATAAGTTTGGAATGAGATTTCAAACTATTATCCAGTTCTTTGCCTGGTATGTTCAATATTACTGAGAGTGCTCTTTTTGCTTGAGTAGTATTGAGTTCATGTCCGAGTAAATTTATTGCATCTCTTAAGATATCATACTGATTCACAATGACACAAAACTCTATTAGCTGTTCTTCTATAGTATTTAAATCCATCAACTTAGAGAGCTGTTTAATATTTTTGGCAAGAATTTCTGAAGTGCTAAAACGTTTTCTCTTTTCAAGTTTACTGAGATTTCTTTTTAAAATGGCAAACACTTCATTGCGTTTGAAGGCATCACAATCCATATCAATATACTCACCAACGCCAAGAAAATAGGCCAAAGAGTCTCTATCAAAACGATTATCCGAATCTAAAAACTCTTTAGAACCATTCAGTTTAAAGAGAATACGCAATGCCCAAAGTGATATCTTATCGATTAGCTCTTTTTCTGCATACTGCGTTTTATCATACAGCTCATCTGAATTGTAATTTGCTTTTCTTCTTCGTCTCATCATACATTCCTCATATTTTATGATAGAAGTGTATGGTTTTAGATTGACAGCTTTGTGTCTGGATTGTAAGCCAAGAAGATTTTATTAATCGAAATTAAGTTGCAATTTTTGATTTAGAAACATGCAGTACTATTGACGGTTTATAGCAATGTTATATATGCACAATAAAGAAAGTATATATGAGAAAATTTGTAACACGATTATCAAGTTAATGAAAAATTTACAGAAAAATTTACTACTATCAACACTAACTGAAAAGAACATAATAATTTTAGTTAGAATTATAATAGTTAAATACATATTTACATTATTCATAGAAGGGGGGATATCATGTCCATAGTGCGAATCATTTTTTTTATTACTTTATTTTTTAATTTCAATGCTTATTCTGATAATAGCAAATGTTCTCTATCAGAAGAGAGAGTAACTCAAACTGAGTTGAATCAACATGCAGACCAAGATTTAAAAAAAGTAGAATCTGAATTAGACGCTGTAATTAAAAAAATTAAAAAAATATATAGTGGTAAAATAAAATTTCTTACTAACTTAAATAAATCTCAAAAAAATTGGGAAACTCAAGTAATACTAGATTTAGATTTAAAATTTCCAGAAACAAATAAATTAATGTATTATGGAAGTATTTTTCCGATGTGTTATACCATGTATAAGACAGAACTTATTCGAAAAAGAATTACATTTTTAAAAGAATGGTTACGAGTTGCCAATTATACTGAAGTATGTTCTGGCTCAGTACAACATGAATGAATAGATGTTTTTAACATATCAACCGGAATGACTTTGATAATATTTTTGGCGTGTTAGAGTTCACAAAAGAGGATTTTATGCCCACAAATCTAAAATATCCAATTTATCAATTAATTCAATATCATGTACCTTTGCTAAATTCATAGTTTCAACAGTAAAGTACAATAAATAATATTTAAAGCATAAAAAGCCTATTTTAGAGATTTTCATCGCATTTAACTATTAAAAAAATGTCTTATTGCGTTCCATCGATGCTAACATTAAATAGAAACAATAGCTATTTTTGTCTAGGAGAAACACCATATCTTCTTTTCATGTCAGTTTGAAATTGAATTTTCCAACTACCCCTATGTACATATTTATTAGTTCCAATTTTTGTTACTTCTTTTAGAGTATGCTGCTTAAAACGGCTGTTAATATTTAAGGTGTTTTTCTCATTACTAGCAGATAACAATATTCTATCTTTAATTTTATTGTATTCTGTATCCTCATATAGATAAGTAGCATTGCCAACATCAATATATTCAACAATACCTATAGATTTGAATTTCATCATAAACATAGCTACAGGTTGTCTAACAAATATAATTGGTTCTGTGATTGAACTTGTATATTGTTTCCAAAAAACACTTCGTTCATCTGTACCAAAAGCTTCAGATATAATCTTATCAGTAAGTGTCATAGCTAGTTCATCTGCTATTTCTGAATATCCATCATAAACTAAAGAATACTCATAGAGTCTATACAATAATAAATCCAACTCATTAGCAAGTTCACGATACTTATTCTGTATATTATTTTTACATTGAATAATGAAAGATACGACCCTCTTGTCATAAGTCTTTGGATCAAATATTGAAAGATAATGTAAGCCATACTTCGCACCATCTTCATCATTGTAATGATTTACTAAAAAAGTATATAGTTCTTCATTTTCATTAGATGCGTAATCATTTTTATTTGATTGTTCAAGTAGTGACTTTAAAACACTAATAGATAGTGGTGCTTTACAAGTTGGATCTATCTGCCTAGTAAACTTAAATATGCCATTGATGGAACTTCTTTGATAGTATATATAGGCTTCTTTTGGTGACTCTACAATATGGATAAAAGACAAGATAGGCAATTGTAACACTGCAGGTTTAAATTTATCCGTTAAAATATATGCCATTTTTTTTGTATTAGGATGAGTGTAATTAATTAAGATATTCTGATATATTCTTGTTTTGAAAATGCGCTTCTTGTATATAGAAATAAGTTCAACAAACTTCTTTTGTTGCTTATCATCGAGAGACAAGAAGTTCTCAAATACTTCATCAAAGAATGAAATATCTAGTTTATAACCTAGTTTCTTTAACTCTTTTTCTTTTGTATCCCTTTTTACCATTTCATTAAGGATTTTCTTTGTCATTGTAGAAATCTTTATACTTCTGGTCTTGTAAACAATTTCATCAAAATCAACCAATAACTTATCTATTTTCGTCTTGGCTTTTGTGATATGATTAAACTTAACTAATGGTTTCATAGCTATCTCAATAATCTTGAAATTTCATTTATAGCTTCATCATTTTTTAATCTAAACTTAATTTCAATTCTTCTCGATGCGAATTTATCTTCTTTATTCCCAACCATAATCCTATCAGCATAAGAGCGCCCACTTGCAGTGATATACTTTCGAAGTTCTTGCTCAATATCAGGTTTCAGTTTAAAGATAAAATGCATCACTTCTAATGCTCTCTTCTGTGATAGCTCAAGATTGTACAAATAGGAACCATCACTATTTGTATGTCCCTCAATGATTATTCTATCTATATGTTTCTTTATTTCTTTATCATATAGCAATACTTCAAGGTAATCATTTAGCACTGTTTTCAGTTCTTGTTTAGCATTGTCTTTAAGTTTATACTCTCCTTGATCAAATAAAATATCACCTGAAATACTAATAGATCCTGTCTTTGGATCTATCTTGATTTTATCCCCAAGTTTGTTTTTTAATCCCTTAATCACTTGTTCTTTAACACCCGTTAAGTTTTGAATTTCTTTTCTTGTTTGAGTGAGCTCTTCTGTCATGTAGCTATGCTTTAGAATAATTGCACCTACCACTAATATAAATATAAATAGTAATCCTGCCATTAGGTCAGCATATGAAATCCAAAAATTATCTTGTATATCTTCTAACTCTTCCATTTCTAACTATCTTCTTTTTTTTGAGGAATAACACTAAGTAGTATGTCAAGTTTTTCTAAAAGTTCTTGATTAAAGTCTTCAAGATTTTCTTCAATATTTCCAGATGTATCAACAAGTGTTTTTGTCGCACTACCTACTTTACTTAGAACCTTACTAATTTCTTCATCTAACACTTTGAATGTATAACGAAGTTTTTCAATAAACTGTTCATCAAATTTTGTTACTGATTGATCAAGACTACTTGATGTGGTTTGCATAGAACTCTCAAGAGAATGTAAAGATTTAGACATAACAGAAATACTTTCACCAATGGTTTGAAGATTTAGATTCTTGATTGACTCTACCATTTTCTCCCCACCATCTTGTATATTTGCAGCACTCGTTTCAAAGGACTGCAATGTGTTATCAATATTATCATGAAATTTAGAGTAGAGGTTTTCTAATGAATTTACTGTTGTTCTAATACTCTCCATTTGTTTTTCTATAGTGTTCTTATATGTGTCATTTAAACCATCTAATATGTCTTGCATACCCATTGACATATCAAGTAGTTTATTTGACATCGCCCCCATCGTATTTTGAGTTGTTGATAAGTTATTACTCACGTTTTCAAAAGACTTGATTATCTCTTGTGTATCTTTACTAAGTGAACTTGCAACATTCTCAAGAACTTTAGCTATCTCCTTGGAAGATGCATTTTGTGCAGTCACAGCATCATAACTTGACTGAAATACTTTACTTAGTGATTCTAACTTACTTACATTGTCTGCTAAGTTTGCATAAGACTGATTCGCAGATTCAATTGACTGATCAAGTTTTCCACTAACACTATCTTGCTTGTCTGTAATTTCTGTAAACTTTTCTAATACAGTTCTATATGTGTCTCTTAGCTCTTCATGTAAAGCTTTGTCTTCTTGTAGTATCTCAAGAAGCATTGTAGCCTGTTCTCTAATAGTATCATTCATATTTCTAATGAACTCTGGGGACATTGACTGTTTGATTGTATTTTGCAAATCGCTATTAAGTGCTTGTTGTTCAACGAAACTAGCTCTTTTAATCTCTTCATCACTCCACAATCTCTCTTCAAACATCTCTTTCGTTTCACGAATCTCTTTTTGAATATACGAGAAACCTTTTTTCTCAAAGAAAACCCACCATAAAGAGAGGAAAATACCATATATTGAAGCATAAAAAGCTGTTCCAACTCCACCAAGTAACTTTGTAATTTCATCGTTAAGTGCATCTGTTGAGCCAACTCCAAAGTCTGGCATAGAGATAGCGATACTAATAAATGTACCCAAAATACCAAGGGTAGGAAATGTACTGGCAGCAACCCCTGCAAAGTTATCATTACGAAGTTGTTTTGAAAACTTACTAAAAAACTTATCAATGGAACCAATGGCTTTATCCTGCCCCATCAAATGTATAAGATTTGAATCGATATATGCTGATACTTCCTCAAGAAGAACCTTTTTCTTATTCTCAAAACTACAAATAGAATAACAAGCATTATGTTTGATAAAAAACCAAAATATTACGTAGATAATACCAATGATAATTACTGAATGAACATGCATATTTATAGGGATTATCCCTATATATGCTAATATAACTGTTAACAATAAGAGTGTTGGTACAGACAAAATTTTCAAAAAATTACTTATACAAGAGATTTCTTTTCCTACTTCTTTGTGATCGGCCTTAGGTTCTACAACTTCTGTATCAACAACTCCTAATTCTTCGTTCATTATAACTCCTAGTTTTCTATATATCTATCAAAAAAATAATAAAATCATTACTCAACTTTACTTGTGAATATAGAACAATCATATATTTCAAAGTAAGTTCTAATTTCTGTTTCCTTACCATAATTGTCCTTATATTATTTTCCACTTTATAGTAAATAGTATTTGTGTCCCTATCTCTTGTTTAAGCTTTTGAGCCACCTTGTCTATGAGAATCTCTTTTTTCTCTTCTATTGCGTCTTGTTCATCATAGAGCTTTCTTCTAAGTCTGTTTCGTTTCTTTTCCAAGTTTGCTGTCTCTCGTTGAAAGGCAACTTTCTCGGCAAGGTCAGTCAACTTTCTCTGTTCTGTCTTGCGAGTCTTGATCTCTTTTTCCATACTTTTGAGTTCTACTTCAAGACTTAACTTTAAGTCATCTGCCCAGTTATCTAGTTTTTCCATCTCATTGTCAAAGAAGTCACTGTTTTTGATCTTGATATTTTCATGTATAGTGGCTTGTTGAGCTTCCAGATCAAGCTCTAACTTCTTAAGCATCTCATCTGGAATGCTTGCATGCTCTTCGTTGACACTTTTAAGTCCAAAAAGCTTTTCTGTAAATTCTGAATTGAATACAGTACCATCATCTGCTATAGCACTGCTGATAAGATATTCTTCTCTCTCGAAAGAGTCAATACACATTGTACTTACATGGGCATATCCACTTCTGCCTTTATACGGCTCCAGTGCACCAACTTTAACCCCATGGTCACTCAAGTTAAAAGTAATGCTTGTAGCGGGTAAATCACGACTTTTAGCTTTGGTTACAACATACTCACCCAAGGCACTATTGATACGATAGGCATGAGCATTTGTATTTTCATCATACTTGGTAATGAGTTGATAGTTTCCTACAGGTATATTGACCGATGGTGCTTTTTGTAAGAAGAATGTTCCCTTAGTCTCACTAAACTTGGCATATTCATTTAATTCAAAATGAGTCAGCTCCCAAAAAGCTTTCTCAAATTTATCCATCTGTTTCTTTGATTCATCAAGTCGTACTTTAAGTCTAGCATGAACATCTTCATCAAAATGCTCTAGCAACTGTTCTCTTGTACTAAGCATCTTCTCTTGTATCTTGTCATCCAAGTTTGCTTGCAGGTCATCAAAGGCTTGGTCTATCTCTTGTGGATCTCTACATGTCTGATAGATCTCTAGTATCCTCTTCTCAAAATCTATACCACTCTCTATGGAACCAAGCACTTCATCTGAAGCACCAAAAACCCCCTCAAAGAGTTGAAACTTTTGAGATAAGAGTTCATAGACTCTTCTATCTGCTTTATTGGCAGTATTTATAAAGTTCAAAACAACTACATCATGCTTTTGTCCATAACGGTGACAACGACCGATTCTCTGTTCAACTCGTTGTGGATTCCATGGTAGATCATAGTTCACAACCAAATTACAAAACTGTAGGTTGATACCTTCTGCACCAGCTTCAGTTGCAATCATGATTGTAGCATTCTCTTTGAACTCATCTACAATAGCTTGCTTCCTATCAGCAGTACATGTGCCAGTAATGACATCACTGCCTTCATGTTTTTCTAGCCATTTTGCATAAATGACTTTAGAGTTGTCATCTGTATTTGTCCCGTTAAACAACACTACTTTATCTGCGTATCCATTGCTTGTAAGATATTCATAGAGATACTCTTGTGTTCTTCGTGACTCTGTAAAAATAAGTGCTTTTTCTGGAGCACCCAGTTGTTTTTGTGACTCCAAACCTTTTTCAAGTGCAACAACCAAAGATTTAAGTTTTGCATCTACTTCAATAGATGAAGCCAATGTTTTAAAGGATCGTAGTTCAATCAGCTCATTTTGAATCTGTTGAATCTCTTCTGTTGTAAGCATCTCCTCTTCACTATTATCTATATCATCTTCTTCGATATAGTTCTCTACACTTTCATCATCATCCAAAATCACATCTATTACACTAATAGCAGTGTGATTGTCTATAGAGGCTTGTAGTCTGTTAATCATCGTACTGATTGTACCTATGATTGCTCTTGTTGAAGAGGCTAAGAGCTTTCTCATAATAAGAGTAATTAAGGCTCTTTGTTTATTAGGAATAGCAAATAGAGAATCCCTTTGTAAAAAGTCAGAAATAAGATTATAGACTTCTTGCTCTTTTGCTGATGGTGTAAACTCTTCAACAAGAGGTAATCGCTTCGTGTACTTTATGTATTCGAGTACATCTTTACGAAGTGTTCTATGACATACTGGTGCAAGTCTCTCTCTTAAGTCTGAAAACTCGCCTCCACCACTGACATAGTTTTGCTTGAATGAGTTAACATCACCAAAGACTTGATCATCTATGATGGAAGTAAGACCATAAAGTTCTAGGAGTGAATTTTGTAGTGGAGTTGCAGTTAACAGCACTTTTTTTGTATTGGCTAGTGCCCGCTTGATTGACTTAGCTGTTTTATTCTCTTTTCTGTATACATTGCGAAGCTTATGGGCTTCATCTACAATGGCAAGATCATATCCAGCCATCATGATCTCTTCTTCATGGCGAACTGCAAACTGATAAGAAGTGATGACTAAAGCATCCTTCTGTTCAAAAGGATTGATATTACCTTTTTTCATCTCTTCTTTATAGGATTTTGCTTCTAGAATGACAGAGTCTATAAAAAATTTCTCTTTAAGTTCCATACTCCACTGCTTTCTAAGACTGGCGGGGGCAATGATGATGATCTTTCTCTTAAACTCGCTCCAATATTGGCATACGACAAGACCAGCCTCTATCGTTTTACCAAGACCAACTTCATCAGCAAGGATAACTCCATTAGAGAGTGGCGACTCAAATGCAAAGAGTGCAGCTTCTACCTGATGAGGATTCAGGTCTATCTGGGCATTGAACATTGACTGCGAAAGCCTATTGACGCTGCCAGAACTATTTTGTAGGGTCAACAGTGTTGCATAATACTTCGAGTGATAGGGTGTTAATCTATTGTTCATCAGGGACATCTATTGAACATTACCTATTAGCATGAGTTCTTTTTCAATACCTAGGACTTCAAAATCGAAATCTTGCACCATTCCACCTGTCCCTAAAACTATATATAAAGTTTTTTGTTGAATAATATCTTTCATCTGTTTATTATACTATACTCAAACTTATTTTCTAAACTTTCAGAACAGCCCGAATCATGTGTAAGCCTCCCCAAAAATTGAACCAGTAAATTTTCCGATTTAATTTTAAAAAGTTAAACCAGAAAATTTATTTGATTAACATAGCGTAAATTCTCTTGAATATTATTTATGCAGCTTTCTAGCTTTACGCTTTATAAGCTCTGAAAAAATACTATGTCGATTTATTTTGTGTTAGATTAGTAAAACTGTATTTGTATAATGCCAAAAAAAAATTACTTCATCATGAAAGCTTATATATTCACCTAAATCAATTGGAACTACCCTTTTTTACACTTCTGGCAACTCTTCATAAGCATCAATATTAGTCACACTCCATCCATATACAAAAACTAGTTTCATTTAGTATTACCTCTCAGTATGAAATTTTGTTACTTTATCCCTTGGTACTTGTAAATTATCTAATATTTTCGTTTCTGAAAAATCTATCATAAATTTATATGCTTCATCTTCTTCTGGAGATGGAAATAAATAGTTGAAATCATATTTTATATCATATATATTAGGACTGAGCCTAAAAGCACAAACTAAAGACTCTGCTAACCTATTTTGATGATCTCCGTGAGCTGCATGAAAAAATTTAGCACTTTGCCTTTCAGGTCTAAGCGCTTTTAAACCTATTGATTCTAAATCTACACAATCTTGTAAAGAGCTAGAGGTTGAGTTTAATACATTTTGAAAAACAAAGACTGTGGGCCATTTGCTTTTATCTTGATTCCAATCACTTTTATTCATTTGTATATAGCTTGCTACGTTATTATCTTGTTTAAATTTATTTGTGGCAAACCAAACTGCCACTTCTAAATCTGTAGTTACATCTAATCCATGAGTTGGTAATCCATAGTGTTGAGCTAAAGCCATAACTGCATAATCTAATTCAAGTAAAAAAGAGCCTTTCAATTCTTCTAATTTTTGAAAAATTTCTTTTTTCTTTTTATAGTCTTTAAATACTATTTCATGTTCTAAAAAATACTTTAAGATAAAATGTAAATGATCGTAATTGTAATTTGAGCGGCTTGCATTTGTTATTAAAGATGGTTCATTTGATTCTGAGCTACCAAATAAAATCTTTTTAATTATTTCCTCTCTTTTTAATCGATAATAAGATGTTTGACCTCTAAAAAATATACCACTTTCACTCCTTTTTGGAATTTTTGAAATTAAGGCTTCCATTTCATCAATACTGTTAACATCAATAAGAGGCATACAATAATGCTTGCATCTCAAAAATTCATACTTATCTAATCCATTATAAAAGTCTGTATAGTGATCTCTCATCACATTACCTTTACCGTAAAGAGCATTTTTTGTATTTAATTCTATTCCACTGAAAATAGAACGATAATACTTATCCATAATAAAACCAGGGTGTTTTATAGATTCCTTTTTTCTATTAAGAAAGGAATATTCAACATCAATAGGTAAGTTTGCAATATTAAATTCATCTATAGGTATTGAACCTAAAATATTACCTTGATTAGGTAATGATACTAACAATGGAACAGCTAATGTTGCAGGAAGAACTATAATACCGCTATTAGTTAACTTTTCTGCTTCATCATCATTGTAATTAACTTCTTTTGCATATTCTTTATTTTTATCATCATTATATATTTGATATTTTGTAGCATATTTAGACAAGTATTCAAAATTTTCACTTCCCCCCAACCAAGCTCCAAGGGAAGCAAATGCATTATGGATTTCTGTTGGTAAGTTTTTATTATACTCTGATAAAATTAACTCACCATTTATCTCTTTTTTTCTTTCTTCAATAAGTAACTTATAGTTTTTAGTTAAATTTACTAACTGCTGAATAAAAGAGCTATATGCTAATGGCCATAAACTTGATTCTTCCCAAACAAGCTTATTATTATCCATATGCAAGGTAAAAAAATTTTCTTTAGAATTTAACCTACTTATATCATTTTTACTAGTAATTAATTTTGATTTTGACAATAGTACATCCATTGATTCTGGAACATCATATTGTTTAATAATTGCTCTCAAAGCTTCTATTAAGAGTTTTTCATCATCTTTAATAGGAATTGAAATAAAAGAGCTAGATTCTTTAAACCTTTCTAAACTCTTCTTTAATCTTTGAAAATCTATTGCTAAAAAAGGAACACTAATCTCACTAAAAATAGATAGTACTAATTTATCATTGTCAATTTCAAACTCTTGCATACGTATAACCAGCTTTTTTTATCATTTTATCAAAGTATTTATCTTTTGAATCAGCATAAGATAAACCATCATGAATACTTTTATCAACACCATAATATTGATATATATCACTATGTTTAAATTCTATATACAAAATCCCTTGACTTTCGTCATACCCTATAGCTTGTAAATTATTTGTCTCGACATGTATCATTTCTATTCTAACTCCTCGTATTTAACTTAGTATTTTTTACTCTTGTAGAAAATCCTTTTTTTTCTCATCTTCAATCTGCCGATCTAAATATTTAATATAATTTTCAATTCTTTTTCTATGCTCTAAGTAATCTGCTCCATGAATCTCATTAAGTAAATCCAACAAATTGTCTTTTTTTCTTTGATACATAGGAACAGCACTTCCAGTCCAAGAATTACTATGTGCAACAATGGGAATTTTCTCAAAATCATTATAGTTTTGATTCAACCGTAAAAACTCTAGTATAAATACCTTTCGGTCTTTTAAAGACAATCCAGCTATAAAGTTAAATATATATTCTGTCTTTGCTGTATCAAGATAGTTATTTTGAATAAAATTTAAGAGATATTCTTTTTGAATACTATCAACTTCAAGTATATCAATGCTATTGTCATGAGGTTTCCGGAAAAAAACAGAAAGGTAATCAAAATGAAAAAAATCAATTTTTTCATCAACTATGTATTGAATAATCATATCCATGATAGTATTAACATCATCTCGTTTCCATAGGAATGCAAATGATCTATTCTCATCATATTTTGATAAAACTTTCTTGTCAGAAAACTTATAATCCAAATATCTGTTTATGAAGAATAAATCGTTCTCCAAAAGTTGATTAAAAACTTCACCATTATAATCAAAACTTTGCCCATATTGGTCTAATAAAAAATAGGTATGTTCAATGAGATTAAAATCGTTATTCAATATAGTACCCAATTCATGTTTCCCATCAAAGAGATGACGCAATCCATGTATGAAATTCTTTGAAACAGAAGCTCGTCTTGTTACTAAGCGTACAACTTTTAAATAAATATCTTTATCTATAATATAGTATGCCTTTAAAAACTCTAGTTTATAGGGGATTTCATTTGCTTCAGCTACTGCATAAAGCTCAAGTAATATATTAGAAGTCTCTATAGATATGTATTCACTAGGAATTTGCATTAAACAATCAAATAACCATTTGTTTTTATGCCGATAATTATATCTTGAAAGAAGAGCATAAGTATCATCATATCCAATATCTATAATTAGCTTTCCAATCAGGCTATATGCCTTAATGTCTAAACTATTACCTTGATTCAAATATATATTGATTACTGACAAGAACAGGTCCAAATCTTTATCGTATAAACTTTCAAAAATTGTTAACACATTTTGATCAAATAGGTAATCTCTTTGATCGATATTAAAGTGAGATGATTGAATTTTCTCAATATGATCTAACAGTAAAAGTAATGCAGAGTAATCTAATCCGTGTATATAGCTATGTATTTGTTCTTTATGATACATTTCATATACTTTCCAGTCCATTTCAAGTGATTTTCTTTCATCTTCAAATACTAGCTCGGCAACAAGGTATGTTTCATTTTTATAACGGTCTATTAATTCTTCTGCGACACTAATGTCTTTAGTTTGGTAAAACTTGAATATACTTTGGGCAATAACACAATGATCATATTCCCGAGAATTCAATCTAAGACGAATAAAATCTATCACATCATCAGTATCAATTTTAATTATTTCTGTTTCATTAAACCGATATGTATGGTTATGACTATATTGATATAGCACTTGCAATATCTCAAATTTATACAAATCTATTTTATATAAATCAAAAAGGTTCTTCCAAATAAGAGATCGAAGTTTTCTTAGCTTGTCTGTTGTCTTTAATGTATAGTAAGTAAACTGAACTTCTCTTCCGTGTGTCTGCGTAGTATCAAATTCTGTTTTCAAAAAATAGTTTGAGATAGCTATGAATATACGACTGTATAATTCATTTTTCCCACCATTCGCCCTTGTCAGTATCTTCTCCATCAAGAGCGTTTCATATAAATATGATGACTGAATATTGTATCCAAAAGAGTGTGTACATAAATATAGGACAGTTTGTATTTCTGAAGGTTGCGTTTCAATATATTTCAATAGTAAATCAAGAGCAATTTCATAGTTTTGTTGATCAGCATAGGAAAAGAAGCTAAGTACTTTTAAATATATATTTGAAATTGAAAATCCATTAAAATCAATGTTGAAATCAAGCTTTGTAATATCCATTTCTTGCTGTGGCAAACCATTAATTTGTTGCTTCAGAAATAATAGTGTTTCTGTAGGTAGAACAAAATAGAATGTACTTGCAACATCACTTTTAACTTCATCTTCAGCCTCATGAAATAAGCGTGTTACTACTGGTTTAATATCTTCAATAAGGCTTTTCTCATCAAAAGCATTCAACACAGGATATAGAGTATCTTTTATTCTCTCTTTATGTGTCAGAAAAAAGTTGTCCATAAATAATGAAAACTCAATCTTTTTTTCTTTAAAGACTCCCAGAAAAAAAAGATATGTCGCCAATACCTGATCTGAGACTTTGACAATATCATCCTCATAAAGATCAAATACTTCAATGTCATGTAGAGATCCTACTGCTTTCCAAAATGCATCTTCTGATATTTGAAAGGTCTCTGCTATCAATTCCATCATTTCACGATTTGAACGGTCTACGGCTCTAAAAAATACAACTATACAGGCTACCTTCAAAATATCATCATCGAGTCCAGTAACGTCATCCTTTATTGTTTTAAAGTACATATCATAAACATTTTCTATATTTCTAATGCTATCAAGACTATTTTCCTCTTTAGCAATTTTTGCTGTCATAAAAGCTATACGAGGATTGCCCTCTGCAATATTACTAATTCGTTCTAGATAATCTGGATTATTGATCTTATATTCTTCTTTCACAAGATTTTTGATCTCATCTTTTGAAAAAACTTCAATATTTCTATAGCTTACTCTATCATACTGTTCTAATGTTCTTTCTATTTTTGAAATTGCGTAATTTCGTACCGTTAAAACAACTTTAATATTTTGTTCGTTATGTAATAGTTCCAAGATATAACTCAGGTTAGTATTACGGTTCGCATCATCTACAAAAATAATATATTGTTGACTCTTAGAAAAATAGTCTCTTAACTCATCAAATAAATTACGACCATTGTAATAAACACATTTTAGCTCTACTTCTGGATTTGTTTCAACATATTTTATGCATGATTGCAAGGCTAATCGTGTTTTACCTACACCGGCTTGACCTGTTATAACAGTGATAGCAGAAGCATTAATTGATTCTAGAATATTTGAGAGTTCATTTTCTCTATATAAAAATCTTGTATGCAACGGTGTAGATAAAGCATTCTGTTCATACTGCTTAATAAAGTCATCAATATCTAAAATTTGTCCTGTATCAACATCAACGGATAAGAAGTCTCTTGCAATACCTGGATAATCATGTAACAATGATAGTGAAATCGTATTAAGGTTAAAGATGGAACATCCAATTCCATGATCTATACATTTTTGACGTAGTTTTTCTTCCTCGCTAGAAGTCATTTTTGCATTGTAAAACAGAATCACTTCATCTATTTTTTCAATATAGATACCGGTTTTTCCTTCATCAAAGCATTTATCTAAATCATCATCAAATTTTTTATAAATATTATTCTTTGTGGTCGTATATTCAACAAATACATATTGACCATTATCTAAACTAATTAGTGTATCTGGAGTACCTGTTTTAGTCTTGTTTTCACCAACAACGCTACCAATAGCATTGAAAAAAGTATAACCTTTTTTATATAGAAAGGCATCACCGAGCTTTTGAAATGTAGCTCCATCTAACTCAGACAATTTTTGTTCAATCTGATTTAGTTTTGACATCTACTTCACCAACTCCATCAACCTATCATAGCTATCAACCACATCATACTTCACCTTATCGGAAGTAATTTTAGAGAAGAACTTTTTGGCACACTCTGTTTTAACCTTTTCTACGCCTCTTAGCTGCATGGTGGACATGTCACCTTTGGTTTCTGCTATGAAGTAGATATGTTTGACCTTTCCTTCTTCAAAGGCGATTGCCCAGTCTGGGTTGTATTCTCCTACTGGGGTAGGGATGAAGAAGCTGCTTGGAAGTTTGGCATAGACAACGACTTCTGAAGAGACATCAAGTAGTTCTGCAAACTCTCGCTCTTTGCCGGAGTCTGTCAGCAGATAGTCGTACACATGCTTGTTTACCTCTTTTAGACGGACTATATCGTATGTTTTGGAGTCAAAGGTAAAGATGTCCTCTAAGTGGTGCTTGTCTTCTGTCTTGTCGTAGCTCAGATGCTCTATCACTGTTGTAGCTTTTTGCTCGTTAATGATGCGTCCTGCATTACGGATGAACTCTTCAGGATTCTTTCTGTATTTGTTAAAAGTCTTGTCACTGATCTTTTTAAATATCTCGCCAATGGTTTTACGGGTCAACTTCGTTTCGCTTGCCATTTTACCTATGAGGTCATACTGTACGCCGGAGTGGATAGACACATCACCTGTAATGGTACTGCTGTCTTTGACTTTGAATGCTCCACCATCTTTAATGTCATCATCGCTAATGTCACCAGCCATCTCACCTTCTACAACCTGATACTGCAACTCTCTTACTTTCAACTCTTTATCTAAAGCATTGGCAGCATTGTCTATGAGTTCTTCTGAGTCAAAGTGTACGGTATAGACTGCCTTTTGGTTGATGTTCTCCCAGAGTGAGAGGAACTCTTTTTTGTTGAGATTGTCGTTGAGAGGATTTGGCTTTTGCTTGTACTCATCTTCAAAGGTCGGTAGCATCACATCACTGTAGACACTGTCTACCAATACAAATACCTGCTCGGCTATGGGCTGTAGCTCTTCAGGAAGAGGAGCGACACTCCCTTCCTCTTTAGCGGCATAATACTCATCGCTGATATTCCCGTCCAGATCTACATAGTCATTTTTGATCAGGTAGCGTTCTATCAACTTTGCCTGTCTCTCTTCTATGACAACTTTTCTACCATCTTCCACTTCAATGACTTTACCTTTAAAGTATTGCTCATCCGCTTTTTTCGGTCTGTCAGACAATGTAGAAGCGATCTCTTTTTGTAGAGCCGCTACAAAATCTTTATAGCTTTCATTCGCCACAACGGTAAGGACATTCACGTCATGCACATTCATTGGGTCATCCATACGCTCACCCTTCTGGTTGACGGCTATACGCATACCCCGCCCAACTTCCTGTCGTCTGGCAATGACATTGTCACTGTGTTTGAGGGTACAGATAACGAAAATGTTAGGGTTGTCCCATCCCTCTCTAAGAGCTGAGTGTGAGAAGATGAATCGTGTCGGCTCTTCAAATGAGAGCAGGCGTTGTTTGTCTTTGAGTATCAGATCATAAGCATCGACATCATCACTCAGTCCGGCACCTTCTCCTCTGGCTTTGACTTTTGGGTCAGTGAGTTTGCCTTTTTTGTCAACAGAGAAGTAACCGTTGTGAGTCTGTTCTACATCAATACTTCGCAAATAAGCTTGATATTCAGGGTTGAGTATGGTACCTAGTGCATTGACAGCATTTTTGTACTCTTCCTCAAAGATCTTTGCATACTCGCCTTGTTCACGCCCTTCATCAGTATAGAGTCTGTACTTAGCCACTTCATCAATGAAGAAGAGGGTAAGTACCTTTACCCCTTTATTAAAAAGCTCCAACTCTTTTTGCAGATGTGAGTTTATAGCTTCTCGTATCTGTATACGACGTAACAGGCCCTCTTCTACATTACCCGTAGCTTCTCCCGCACCAAGTATGAGACCATTGCTAAAATGGATCGTGTTGTCCAGTGCCCGTATGTCTGAAACAACAAATCCCTTATAGGCTTCAAGTTCATTGGAATGATAGTAGAGGTTAAACCCTTTTTCTATTTTACGCAGTGTTCTCTTGGGGCCATTACCCTGTTTAACTTCTATCTCCAGTCTGGCTACAGGGTCTTTACCTTTTGCCACTTCTATTGATTGCAGATACATATAGGCATTGGTTCCGCTAAGCCCCTTCGTCGATACCCCTTTAACGGAGATCTTCTTGACCAGTTTTTGGTTGTAGGCATCAAGTGCGTCAAGCCGGTAGACTTTATTGCTATGTCGTTTATGTGTAGCCGAGTAATTCAATATCATAAGTGGATGAAACTCTTTAAGTGATTTAAAACTTTTTGATTCTTTTCTATCATCACCTGTAATCTTTTGTGGTTCATCAATAATCAGTATAGGACGGTTAGCCTTGATCATATCGATAGGACGACGTGACTCAAACTCATCAAGTTCTTCATAGATACGGCGTGCATCTTTTCCGGTAGCGTTAAATGCCTGTACATTGATGATCATGACATTGATGCCGCCATCGGTAGAAAAGCTTTTGATGTTCTGTGGAGATTTAGAATCATAGATGAAAGTCTTAGCCTGCAAACCATACTCTTCCAAAAAGTGATCTTTGGTCAGCTCAAACGACTGTGCAGCACCTTCACGAATGGCAATGCTTGGCACCACAATGATAAATTTGCTCCAGCCGTAACGCTTGTAGAGTTCAAATATGGTCTTGGTATAGACATAGGTCTTTCCTGTACCGGTTTCCATCTCTATGTCGAGATTAATGTTACAGACACTGCTCTTTTTGAGCTCACTGTCAAGCGGTAAGTTTTGGTTACGCTGCACTTCACGAATGTTTTGTAGCAGTTCGCCTTCACTGATGAGAAGTTCATGGTTTCTAAAGCCTGCTTCTTCCTCTGCATCGAGTGCAAGTGCCTGCTGCCCTTTAGTCATTTTCTTTCGACCCGGATCAACTCGGTACTCTATGCCTTCTCGTCTTGGTTGTCCGGTAAAACACTCTACGGTAGCATCGACGGCGTTTTGTTGGTAGGCTTGGTGTTTGAAACGAATTTTCATAGGCTCACCTTTACCTATATGACTCTCAGGTCTGTACCTGGAGAGAGTTGGGTGAAGATCTGTTCTGCGTTTATCTTGGTCTCGTCATCTTTGAAGCCACTCTCTTTAAAGACTACACGCATCGCATCTCTGCCGGCAAGCTCTTTGATGAAATCAACATCGAGATCTTCATCAAAACAGGCAGTAAGGTCGTCGTGCCCTACAAAGAAAACGGTTTTTTCGTGTATGGTTTCTCGTCGTATCGGCAAGGTCAAGTCCACACCCCAGTCTACCAGTACCCCAAAGAGTAGGTCTTCAGGCGTACGGTCTTCTTTGATGTGATCTACCGTATCAAAAAGGCTTGCTCTATCGACTGCATCAGGCGTAAAGTAAATATCTTTCATGTTGGACTCATCGATTTTAAGGACTCTGAAGCCTATGTCCAAATCTTCAATACCCTCTTTGTCTGCATTCTCCTCTTTAATTTTCTTACCGGCACGACGGATACGCTCTTTACCTATCTCTGCGATGGTTTTATAGCCTGATTTATAAGCTTCACTTTTTTCATCTGTCTCTTCAGGGAGTTGAACTAAAATAAATTTTCGATTACCTCTATCTTCAGCATTGAGTTGCATCACTGCATGTGCAGTTGAAGCTGACCCAGAGAAAAAATCCAATATTATTTCATCATCCGTACAACTGAACTCTATAATTTCTGAGATAATTGTTTCATCTTTTGGATTTTCAAATACTTTTTTACCGACTAAACTTGCTAATCTTTTTGTAGCAGCTCTACCATCTTTATAGAAAACACTATATGGAACTTCCAATTCTCTATCTTTTAAATAAGATTTTAAAGTTGGAACTGTTGTATGATCGTCCCCAAATTCTACTTTATCTTCTTTTATTAAACGTTCAAGAGTTTCGAGAGTATATCCCCATCCTCTTGATGGAACAGTAACAAACTCTTTTGTAACTGGATGAGGAATTTGGTATCTTGGTCTTGAAGCACCTGATTGTGATGAAATATTATCTGGAAAATATATTCCTTTGGCGTCAACCCGAGAATAATGTTTTTGTCGTTTCGCCGGATTTGAGTCAGGTAATTCAGCAAACCATTTTTTTAAAGATTGAGAGATAGATTTATAATCAGTACCATATGTACGTTTTAACTTCTCATACATTTTATAGATGTCATCTAGCCCTTCTTTCCTTTTTCTCCATGTTGTTTTTTTTGTATTCAGGAACTCAGAATTTTTTACATATACTAGCATATACTCATGTGAGATTGAAATATACTTAGAGTCATTTTTTTTACCTGCTGCCCAAATCATTTCTCCGATGAAATTACTTTCACCAAAAATATCATCACAAATCTTTCTAAGGTTGTGTACTTCATTATCATCAATTGAAAGAACAATTACTCCATCATCTTTTAATAGGTTTCGAGCCAATTTTAGTCTTGGATACATCATACTCAACCAGTCAGAGTGAAACCGTCCATTACTCTCAAGATTGGCAACGAGCCTGCCACCTTCTTCATCTACCTGTCCACTCTCTTGTAATTCTTCCTCTTTTGAGCGTGTAAAGTTGTCTTTGTAAACAAAGTCTTTGCCAGTATTGTAAGGCGGATCGATGTAGATCATCTTGATGGCACCGAGGTAACTCTCTTGCAGAAGTTTCAGAGCTTCGAGGTTGTCACCTTCGATGTAGAGGTTCTCCGTCGTATCAAAGTTCACACTCTCTTCTACGGCAGGACGGAGTGTTTTGGTGATGGGAGTGTTGGCAGAGACTAAAGAGGCCCGCTTACCTGGCCAGTCAATACGGTAACGCTCTTTTGGCCCCTCTACGATATTGGCAGACAACTCCTGCTTGAGCAGATCAAAATCTATCGCTTTTTTGAGCGTACCGTTTTCATCTTCAACTTCTGTTACACAGTGCGGAAACATCGCCGCAATGTTGGCGATATGTTCATCGGTAAAGTTTAGGGTTTGTTGGTCTAGTTTTTGCATGTGCTTCCTTTAGATGTACTGTAATTGTATGATATTGTGAGTTGGGTCTATATTGTTAATGGCATCATCAAGGTTGTATCCCAAGTGACAAAGAATAAGTTCAATATCATCTATAAGATCTTGACGTCTTCTGCCCCCTGAATGATTGATTGGTTTATGGTGCGATACATCATTTCTAGCACTTCGGATGTGCCTAAGTTTTGCTTCAAACTCTCTTTTACTGAGTTCTGGCAATGTATGACCTTTATAAGCTTTTGAAGTAAAAGAAGGTCTAAAATCTGTCCAAAAATCACTGTAAATGTTTAGAAGCTGGTTAAAGGTAATAGAATCAAAAAAGTTAAAAGTTGTCATATCAGATGGAGCAACATTTAACTTGTGTGCAGATTTCGCACCAAGCATTACGGGTTCTATCAGTTTTTTGTCTATGGCTCTCATATCATGCCACCAATTATCCTGACCTTGATCAGAGAACTTCTTGGAGATGATACTGGCAGCCTTTGATCTTAATGTAGTCTCTATAATATGCATGAGTAGATACATCACTTGGTGCTCACGTACTCTTTGATTGTAAAATGTCATCAATCTGTCAAAAAGATGGTTTCTATTTTGATTTGTCGGCCTATTTAAAAGGTTTTCTAATTTGTTTACCGCAATCTTGAGAAAGGCTATGTTTACTATCTCTATAGAGTTCTCTATTTTGCTGTAATCATCAGTCCCAGGCTGCAGGCTTAGCTTCTGAACAATTTTATTAAATTCTATCTGGCTTATTGACATATAAGGATCCTTATTGTATCATTCGTGCACTTGAAGCCTTTAACTGGCAAGTTAGAGCTAGGTATCCCTTTGGGAATGAGGCTACGAGTTCCTTCTTTATATATTTCCATTAATCATTTAACCTTTTTAAATTTTTAAGATACTGTGCAAGTATGTGCATCTCTGTCTTGGGAGTGTCTGTGCCATCTCTCTGGGCTGCTTCAAATGAACGCTTGGCATTGGCAAGTGCTGTACCCAGTTGGTTTTGCACCAAATCAGCCATAATGGCAGCATTGCCCTTTTTATAGTCTGGAATGTACTGCTTTAGTTCAGTAGAGATAAGTTCTTGGCAAGGACTCTCACCACTCGTTCCAAAGGCTTTAGT
Source organism: Sulfurimonas sp. (assembly GCA_027083475.1). Classification (GTDB taxonomy): domain Bacteria; phylum Campylobacterota; class Campylobacteria; order Campylobacterales; family Sulfurimonadaceae; genus Sulfurimonas. Next base: position 1,295 of record JALWON010000098.1, on the reverse strand, counting down.
TGTATAAACGAAATGTAAAAGTATCCAGTATTCAAAACATGGACTAGAGATGATCAGGTGAAGTTCAGTCTCTTTAGACTTAAATCCGTTGACCTGATCTACAGCTTTTTGAAAGTCTGTATGTCTGTCTCTGTCAATGACACAGTAGACATGATTGTAGGGGTCTGTACTGTTCTCTTTGATGAGCTCTTTTGCATACCTAACCACACTTGTCGGAGAAGAATCACTCTTGGGATCTATGACGATATTTGCCTGAGAAAGCCCAAAATGATCTCTTAATGCCGTGATATAATACGGCTCAGTTTTCTCACCTTCACAGACTATAAGTACCTTGTCGTAGGACTCTCGTTTTTCCCTTTTACGACTAATGGCTTTTGCATTTCGAGCTTTTCGTTTTCTGAAGAGATCATCTGTACCCATCGCTACTCACCCATCATCATACTGATACTTTTAAAGAATGGTAAGGCTCCGTAACGACCGGAGAGGTATCCTTTTTCCAAGTCTGTTACACCTTTTCTGGGCTTGAACTCAACAAGAGAATACAGTACCGTTGCCTTCTCCTTCTTTTCACAAAACCAGATCTGGTCACGACGGAAGACATCTTGACTTAAGATAGAGGTCTCATGCGTAGTGAAAATGAGCTGAGCATTGGACTTGTTGGTCACATTACTATGGAAAAGATCTACCAAAAACTTGACCATGAGCGGGTGGAAGTTGTCATGTAGTTCATCAATGACCAAAACATGGCCTTTTTCCAATGAGTCCAACCATGGGCCAATAAAAGCAAAGAGCTTTTGTGTACCATCAGACTCATCTTTGAGATCAAGAGCAACTTTGTTGCCGCTACTGTCTTTATGCCACATTTTGACATTCATAAGAGTATCACCTACCGATAACTTTTTCATTGCTCGTGAAAGTTGGTTAACTGAATCTCTCTGTGCATCATATGAATCATCTTCTATCTCAATATCTTCAATATCCATATCAGCTGTATGTAAAAACTTCAAAATCTCATCTTTATAATGGTCTTCTTGACAAAGTTTCATTGTAAATTTGGGATCCCATCCTCCGACACCTGTAATACGGAGAGTCTTGTCAAACCAGTCAAAGACCGGCTTGAGCTGGTCACTGTTGAGATGCACTGCTGTTGAGAGAAAGAGGGCATTGTCTCTTGTAGACTCTTGCCACAACTGTTTTTTACCTGTAAACTTGTCTCCAAACTGCCACTCGTAAGAGGGCTCAAGTGTCTTTTTGTCTGACAATGCTCTGGCAAACCAGCTTTGAGCTCTTGATTT
>JALWON010000097.1 GCA_027083475.1 Sulfurimonas sp. | reverse complement strand
ATTAATAACATTTATGTAAAAACGATGGGAGCACTTGATACTTTTGTTGCAGAGATTGAAACAGTTGCAAACTCTTTACAAAAACTCATTATTTATGAAAAAGGTGAAAAAGTTTTTGCGATTAAAGTAGATGAGATAGAAGATATTGTGCATGCAGATGAAACAAGTATTAAAAGTGGGAGTGATGATGAAAGTGATAATCCTTTTTTACAACTTGAGGGTGTATTAGAACTCAATGGTACTTTAATTAATATGATTAAAAGTGTAGAAATACCACACTAAGGATTGAAAAATGGCAATTACATATGAAAAGAGTGAAGCGACTTTTAGTTCAGTGATTTATGAAGATGAAGTTGTAAGTTTAAGAGATTTTTTTCAAGAACAAGCACCACAAGAGGTACAACTCAATTTTACAGAGTGTGAAGATATTCATTTAGCTATACTCCAACTGATTATGGCGTATAAAAAAAATTATGTTTGTAGTTATACATTTGGAGAAAATAAAAAACTTTTTCAAACAGTTTTAGAAGGGTTTGACACTAGTGAAAATCATTGTAGTTAGTAACCGTAAGGGTGGATCTGCCAAGACAACAACGGCTGTAAATGTTGCGAGTGGTTTAGCAAAACATGGCTCTGTTTTACTTTTGGATTTTGATACACAAGGACATGCTTCCATAGGGGTAGGGTGTGATTTGAATGAAACACTTGGGGTACACTCTATTTTTCAGGGAAAAACCTTGAGTGAATCTTTTATGCCAACTGTGCATGAAAATTTGACACTCTCTCCTGCACTCTCTTTTTTTGATGTGTATGAGTATGAAAATCTTGATGGTATTTTAAAGGAGCGTCTTAAAGAAGAGAGTATTGCAGACTTTTTTGATTATTGTGTGATAGATACACCACCTACTTTTGATGCTTTGTTAAAAAACTCTCTTGAAGTAGCAGATGTTGTTTTAGTCCCTTTTGTACCTCACCATTTAGGTGTTGTAGCTGTTGGACAGATGATGCGGGCACTTTATAAAAGTGCTATTGATTTTCACAGAGAGTTAGCGGATGTTTATATTTTGCCTGTGATGTATAATCCGCATATTGTGGAGCATAAAGAGTCGGTACAGAAAGTAAAAACATCTTTTGGTGAGAGTAAACTACTCTCACCAATTGGTATTGATATTAAATTAGCACAGCAGTTTGAATCAGGTGCTCCTATTATTTTAAATACGAAACGCTCTAAGGGAATGAAAGATTATAAAAAATGTGTGAAAGAATTATTAGCAAAAATGCAAAGAGAGTAATCAAATGAAAATACTTATCGTGGATGATAATACTACAAATAGAATGCTACTTGATGCTTACTTAGATGATTATATGGAATCAAATAGCACAACTAAATTTACTGTAGATATGGCAAAAGATGGTGTAGAAGCTGTCCAAATGGTAAAAGAAACACAATATAATCTAATCTTTATGGATATAAATATGCCAAATATGGATGGTGTTGAAGCGAGTAAAGTGATTCGCTCTCTTGATGCTACTGTGATGATTATCGCTGTGTCTGCTGCAGAAGATGAAGAGAAAAAAATAGAAATTTTAAATAATGGTGCAGAGGATTATATCTCTAAACCTGTGGATGCAGACATTTTTCATTCGCGTTTAAAAAATTATATTTTACTCTCTCAAGCGAGAAAAAAAGAGAATGTGAATGCAAAAGGTATCAATCTGTATACCAATAAAGTCTTTAGTCGTCATACAACTTTTTTACTTGATTCTGAAGATTCCGTTGCAGAATTTTGGGAGTTTTTTCTTTTAAATGTAAGCAAAAAATCAGATCATTTAAGTGATGTTATTCGTGTTATTGTTGCTCTTGTTGAAAAACAAATGAGTATAAATAAGAGTAACAATAGAGTTTATTCTGAAGAGTCTGAAGAGAAACAATATTTAACTTTAGTAGGTATTAGTGAATTTTCCACACAGACTATGGAATTATTTTTAAAAAAGAATAATATTTTAGGGGGCTACAAACTTACTGCAGAAAAATTATCATTTGAACTTTTAAAAACAAAACAATATGAAGAGACTCCTGATGCTGATATAATGCAAGAAAGAAAGGAAGAAGTTCTAAAAACTTCTGTTGGAGAATCTGTTCCTGAAACAGATATAGCATTACAATCACAAACACTACAGGTTTTTGATTATCTTGATGCAGATGATTTGCTTGATTTAGAAGAGTATGCAGATAATTTAAACTCTTTAATGTTGCTTGTTGGCGGAGGTGCGTTAGAAGCAGAAGATATTCTGGAAATGTGTACATACCTCGATCAAATTAGTGCACTTTTAGCACCATATACAGAAGTATATGCTATTTCTACGGCACTTGGGGAACTCTCTGCTTGTTTATCTTCACATATTGATGCCTTCCAAACACATTCTGCAACATTGGGACCAATGTGTAATGCCTTTAGTAATGATTTACTGAGTTGGATTAAACAATCTTTTCACACAGGAGCACCGAGTGTGGATTTTATGAATGATACTATTGTTGTCAATTCGCAAACCATTGCATCTATGTTAAAAATGGATGAAGCTCCTGCAGCAGATGATGATTTTGATGATATTTTTGATTTTTAAGCGAGCTTGCAATGTATAAGGTCAATGTGCAAAATCCGTGCAGTTGTTTTATAAAAAACGGTTTTGTAGAGAGTCAAGATTTTGATACGAAAGAAGAAGCTAAAAATGAAGCGACAAAAATGATGGAGATAATGTCAAGAAACTTTTGTCAAAAGCATGCGTTTAGTATGCAAGAAAAATTTGGTGACTTTACGATTTATATTAAGCCAAGAGGATAACTCATTCGTAATCTTCATCATTGAGTTCGGAATCATCATAAGGATCCATATGTACAAGGGTATGCACTTTTTTGTCAGGAAAGAGAGCTTTGATTTTTGCTTCGACTCTATCTGCTATAAGATGGGCATCATAGAGGGAGATACTAATGTTAAAAACTGCATGTACAGAGACAAAAATATGCGAACCTGATTCTCTTGTCTGTAAATAGTGATAGTTTTTGATAATAGGCTCATTTTTTAAAATTGTTTCAATCTTTTCTATCGCTTCTTTGTCAAGGGCAGCATCAAGTAACATTAAGATGCCCTCTTTTATGATAGGTACTGCAGAGTAAATCATATAGAATGCAATAATGACACCTAAGAGAGGGTCTATGAGATCTTCCTGTGTAAAATGTATCAGTCCAAGAGCGAGTAAAATAGCACCATTGGAAAATAAATCGGTTTTGTAGTGCAGGGCATCTGCACGAATGACCATGTTATCTGTTTTTTTTGCAACATAATTTAAAAAAAGTACTAAAAATGCAGTAATAATGATAGAAATAATCATCACATAAATACTCTCATCCATATGTTGTATAGTGCTAGGGTAGACAATTTTAGAGAGGGCTTGATAGAGAATAAAAAGAGCAGAAAAGGAGATAACACTTCCCTCTATAACTGCAGCAAGTGGTTCTATTTTACTGCGACCAAAATGAAATTGCTCATCTGGATTTTTTTCAGCACTATGGAGTGCAAAATAATTAAACAAAGAAACTGTTAAGTCGAGGAGACTATCTATAGCGGAGGCAAGAACCGCAATACTTCCACTCAGGAGCGCAACACTCATTTTAATCAAAACAAGAAGGGCCGCGACACTTGTGGAGACAACAGTAGCTTTTTTTTCTAATCGCATGCGAGAGTATCCTAAAACTTTTTTGCTACAATTATAGTAAAATTTACATAGATAAAGAATAAAATGAACTTAGAAACAGTACGAAAAGAGCGTCAAAAATGGATGACTTGGAAAAATATTGCCCCTTTACGAAAGGCAATAGAAGATTTAGAAGTTGTAAAAACAAGTGTGAGCTATGAAGATGTAGTGCATATAAGCGGTGACTTCGATGAAGCAAAAATCTTTGCTACAGCAAAGCTTTTAATGCCATGGAGAAAAGGACCCTTTCAAATAGGCAATACTTTTATAGATAGTGAATGGCAAAGTAATATCAAATATAATCTTCTTCGTCCTTATTTTGATTTAAAAGATAAAAGAGTTGCCGATATAGGTTGTAACAATGGGTACTATATGTTTCGGATGCTTGAAGATAATCCAAAAGCATTGGTTGGTTTTGATCCTTCACCACTTTATAAAACACAGTTTGATTTTATCAATACATTTGTAAAAAGTGAGATTGTCTATGAACTTTTAGGTGTGGAACATCTTGAATTTTATGAAGAAAAATTTGATACTATCTTTTGTTTAGGGGTTTTGTATCATAGAAGTGATCCTGTTGCAATGTTAAAACAATTGTATAAAGGGCTCGATAAGCAAGGGGAAGTGATTTTAGATACTTTTTATATAGAGGGTGAGAGTGAAATGGCACTCTGTCCAGAATCAAGTTACTCTAAAATTCCAAATATCTATTTTGTCCCAACAATACAAGCTTTAAAAAATTGGTGTCTGCGAGCAGGATTTACGAGTTTTGAACTCTTGCAAACAAGCGTGACAGAGAAAAATGAGCAGAGAAAAACAGAATGGATAGAGGGACAATCTTTAGAAGATTTTCTGGACCCACAAGATAGCACAAAAACTGTAGAAGGTTACCCTGCACCTGCAAGAGTGTATATGAGATTGATAAAGGATAAAAAGTGACACAAGAAGAAAATAGTAGTGAAGATTTTGAGCTTGATGATTATAGAGAAGATGATGAAAGAGAGGTCCTTGTCCAAACCCATGAGCGGATCAATCAAGAACTCAATGGTGAAGTTATTACCATAGAAGAGGGGTATGTTGAACTCAAACTCGTTACAACACCAGAAATGGTTGCAGATGAGATAGGTTTAATTCATGGGGGATTTATTTTTTCTTCTGCAGATTATGCTGCGATGCTTGCGGTGAATGAGAGAAATGTTGTTTTAGTTGCGAGTGATTGTCAGTTTTTATCACCTGTAAAATTTCATGATGAAGTGAGAGTGATAGCCAAAGTACGACATAAAGAGGGACGCAAACGCAATGTGCATGTCACGGCATATGTGTTAGATATAAAAGTTTTTGAGGGTGAATTTAAGACAGTGATTACAGAAAAACATGTTTTAAAACTTCATCTCATGGATGCAGCAAAAGTTTAACTCTTAGGAATTTTGAGGCTTACTTCATACATAAATTGTTGTAGAGGATGCATATCTTCATAAATTTCATAGAGTGTTGCTATGAGTTTTTCTCCATCTTCTATGAGGTGCGGGTCGAGTAACTTAAATGTTGCCATACCTTTATAGAGAGATAAATCAGCATTTTGCATTGTTTGATTAAAACCTTTTGGATAGCGTTTATAGCCTTTTTCTAAATGTGTGTAGCCTTTGTTTTTGGCTTTGATTTGTGTGAGTATATTTTGTAACTCTTGGCGTTTAGCATCATTTTTTATTGTCTCTCTAAAAGCATCGAGCATTGGTTTTTCAAACCATCTCACTCCTACAGCTACATAGAGTTCTTCGGGTGAAAAGTGCATATAAAATGCAGAACTTTGCATGCGTTTGCCACTGCCTTGCCAAAAAATAAAGCCAATACGATGTTTTATAGGTGCTTTATTGGCTCCCATACGACGTGTATCACGGTAAATTTTATACAAGGATTTATTGATTTTTGGTTCTGCATTGATAGTGGGTTCAAGGGCTTGAAGGTGTTCACCCATCTCTACAACAAAGGTACGAGAAGGGTGTAAAATAAGGGATTCATACTCATTTCTATGTGCTTCAAACCACTCTTTATTGTTGTTTTTTTTAATGGAATTTAAGAAAGCTAATGTCTTTTTTGAAAAGCCTTTAAATTCCATTTGATTTCCTCTATGCTATCTTTCTGTTTCTAAACGCAAGAGCGATGAGTATGAAAACAATTGCATAGGTGACAGGTACAAAATCAGGAATTGGTACTGGATCACCTTTTGCATAGGAGTGCATACCTGCAAGGTAGTAGTTTACACCAAAGTATGTCATTAAAACAGATGTAAATGAGAGTAAAGCAATAACTGCAAAGTTAAATTCACTATAAATCGCTTTAATAAAACGCAGGTGAATTACAACAGCATAGACTAAGATTGTGACAAGTGCCCAAGTCTCTTTTGGATCCCAACCCCAGTAGCGTCCCCAAGACTCATTTGCCCAAACACCACCAAGAAAGTTTCCAACAGTAAGCATAGTGAGTCCTATCATAAAACTCATTTCCGCTACTGCATTTAACTCTCTGATAGATAAAGCAATATGTTTTTCATTTTTCTTGGTGCTGATAGCATAGAGTATGAGGTTAATAAAACCAAGTAAGGCACCAAGTGCCAAGAAGCCATAGCTTGCTGTAATCATAGAAACATGAATACTGAGCCAGTAAGAATTCAGTACAGGAACAAGGTTTGTTACTTGCGGATTCATCCAACTGAGGTGTGCAACAAAGAGAATGAGCCCAGCGACTATAGAAGTAGCAGCGAGTGTAATAGGGGAGTGTTTCGAGAAGATAAATCCCGCTAAAACAGTTGCCCATGCAATATAGGTCATAGACTCAAAACCATTACTCCATGGTGCATGCCCTGAGATATACCATCTAAGTGCGAGCCCCATAGTATGTGCTACAAAGAAAACAGCTAAAAGCACTAAAGAACTTTTAGCAATGAAATTCATTTTAAGTTTTGGATAGAGAATTTTTGCAAAACTGAGGATGAGTAAAACAAACCCCATAAGGAAATAGAGTGGCCAAAGGAGTTCAAAAACATTTGTCTTGTTGTAAAAAAGTTCTGCTTTGATTTTCCCTTCAGGCGGATAAACGCTGCTTCCATACTCATGTTGGTAGGCTGCTATTTTGCTAAGGGCTGCATCACTACCACTCCAATCACCACTATCCATTGAACGCTCTACAGCGGAAAAATAACCGATAGCAGCTTGGCGTACTTTTATGCCTATATCTGGGGTGAAAGTCTCTAGGGCTTCTATAGTCGCAAACCATTTGTTGTTCGCATCATTTGGTTTTGCCCACATTTTCATCATAGCACCTGTAAATACCATATAAGCGACATTGACTTTTTCATCTACTTTTAAAACAGCTTTATCGAGTTTATTTCTATCTTTTGGTGCTTTTCGTGAAGCTGCCTCTGCTAATTTTCCAAGTTTATAGCCTGCCATATTTTGAGGATCAATGAAAAACTGAGAAAAAGAGACATATTTTGCATCTTTTCTAACACCAAGCTCTTTGTTGATAAGGGGGTCTTTGGTACGGATGAGTTTGACATCTCGAAAGATGTCAGGGCGTATCATCATGCCTAAGATAACTTGATCAGGTGTTAAGGATGTATCTCCGACTTGAAGTGAAGCACTGCGGTGTATTTTAGCAAGAATTTCTGTTGCTAAAGTATCCATAGGTTTCATACGTCCTTTGGTGTCTTGAATGATAAGATGTCCAAATTTTTGAGCATGTTCTTTGTCTATAGATAAAATTGTTTTGACTGCAGGGTCTAAATTCTCTGCTTTTACAGGTGTGATACTAAAGAGTAAACCAACCGCCATAACTACGGGAAGGAGTTTATCAGCACTCGCTTTTTTTGCTCGTTTTGAGAGTTGTGCAAAACGTCCTTTTTTGCTAAAGAGTGACCAGTAAAGACCAAGTGCGAGTAAAAAATACCCTATATAAGATGGTAATGTTCCCGGATCATGATTGACTGAAAGAACAGTCCCTTTTTCATCCTGATCATAAGAAGATTGGAAAAATCTATAGTTCTGATAATCTAAAATATGGTTCATATAGATTCTAAAAGGCATATGGACTCCATGAGCTTCATCGATGAGTTCTACTTCACTTGCATAAGAAGCAGGGCTCATAGAACCTGGATAACGGTCAAGTTGGAAGTCAAGCACTTTGATTTTAAATGGTAAAGGAATCTCTTTAGCTCCAAAGGCTACAGCTACTTTTACACCGTTGAGATTGAAAGTTTGTGCTTTGCCAACTGTGCCTTTTCTAAAGAAAACGAGTTTTTCACTCGTTTTTCCATCAACACTTACGAGAAAACGCAGGGCATCGACTCCTGAAGAGTTCATATTCATTTTACCGCCAGCATCAGGGTTGGTAATGATTTTTTTGACTGCTTTTGGCATAAAATCTCGTAAAACAAAACCCCCTAAATCACTGCTATAAAGGACTCTTTGGTTAAAGACTTCTTTGTTGTTGGCTGTTAAGTCACCTTTTTTGCGGTCTGCCATTCTAAAAAATGAGAGTTTCATTTCATGATTCATCATGAGTTGATCTCCTTGCATATACATTGTAATGACAGGTTTACGAAATTTATAGCCTGAGCTAAAATCAAGAATGAAGTTGCCTGCATCATAGTATTCACCCAAAGCTAAAGTGACAGGACGACCTTTCCCAGACCCTGTAATCATCAGTTTTGCCATTGGGACACCATTGGCATCTTCTTGCATACTTTCAACAGCATCGTTGATGTACTCTGTCAATTTTACATCTACTTTTTTCCCAGCAATTTTTAGTGATGCCGATACATCATTTTTTTTGCGTTTTGAGAGGTAAACAGGTGTGTCAAAATGCACTTTTTCATTTTGTGTTGAGGCATCAACTATAAGATAAGCTTTTGCACTGACTATACTTGAAGAAGTTTCTCCTTCACGGATATGCATTGTTCCTTCGTATCCAAAATAGCGTGTTGTGGCAGCACCAAAGAGAATGACTAAAAAGCCAAAATGAAATAAAAAAATTGGTGCTTTTTTGAGTGTATACATTTTGTATTTATGTATATTTAAAGCTAAGTTTATAGCTAAAAGAGCGAGTAAAACTTCAAACCATCTTGCATTGTAAATTTCTGCTTTTGCGGTCATGATTCCAAAATCATTTTCGACAATAGTTGCGTAACCAACTGAAAATGCAAAAATAAGCATCAGTAGTGCCATGGTTTTCATTGAAACCATGAGTGATAAAACTTTATTCATCGTGTAATCCCTTAATTTGATGGCTAATTCTAGTGCAAGAAAGACAACAAAGAGTTAAAGAAGTATTACTTATCTTTCAATTTTAATCTCAAAACATTTCTTTTGAGAATCGAGTAAAGAGACATCGCCTCCATGTGCTTGGGCAATTTGACGAGAGAGTATGAGGCCTAAGCCATTGCCTTTGACTTTAGTACTTTTAAAAGCCTCAAAAAGTGTTTCTTTATTTTTAATAGGGATACCTGTGTCATAAATATAAAATGTATGAAATTCCTTGTCAATTGCATGCTGGATTTCTATGGTACCTTCTTCAAAATCATCGAGTTCAATAGCATCGATAGAATTGATAATAAAGTTTGAAAAAAGCATATCGAGTAAATCTTTATCGGCTCGTAGAGTAAAGTCATCTTTGGGAAAAAGAAATTTTATATCTTTTGAGTAGGCATAATACCCAATAGATAAATCGATAGACTCTTTAAGTTCACTCCATAGAAATTCACTTTTTTTGGCATCTACTCCTTTGGAAAACATCAGTGTGGCTTTTATAATTCTCTCTATGCGGTTTACGGAGCGTTGTATTTCATCGACAATGGCCATGTTCTTTGGTATGACTCTTTTTCTAAGTGTAGAACTCAGGAGGGAAATAGAGCCGATTGGATTGCGGATTTCATGAGATAGGTGTGCTGCCATCTGCCCCATTGTTGCAAGGTTTTCTTTGCGTTTTTGTTCAGTGATATCTGTGGCACTGAGCATGATTTTATCTTTATATGAAGAACTCTTAATGATATAAGATTTCGCATGAAAATTGAGTTCATAATCCTCTTTTTTGAACTCTAGCAGTCTAAGCAGTTCCCAAAGTTCACGTGCTTTTGAGTTTTGCAAAAAAACAGTATTGTCCTCGTTAAGTATCCAGATGGCATTGGGTAAAAACTCTACTACTTTTTCAACGGTATCTTGTAGATGCGCATAGGAGGATTTTAGTTCATTAAAATCCTCTTCAACCTTATATGTTTGTTCTATTAAAAGATTTAATTCTTCTGAGGTGATTGCTGCCATTAGTTTTGAAATGCTGTGAAAATTTTATAGAGTGAATGGGCATCATCACTCCCCGCTGTTTCACGAATAGAGTGCATCCCCCAAGTAGGTAAACCAACATCAACAGTATCAATGCCTAATCGCGATGCGGTAATGGGACCAATTGTTGAACCACATCCCATGTCACTTCTAACAACATAATTTTGTGTTTTTTCTTGTAAGAGTGATGCCATGTTCATAAAACGAGAAATGGTAGATGAAGAAGAAGCATAGCGTTGGTTTGCATTGATTTTTATGACTACTCCTGCGTTTATTTTTGGTGCATGTTCTGGTTCATGTTTATTTGGATAGTTTGGATGAATGGCATGGGCATTGTCTGCACTGATAAATAAAGAGGAGCGGATCATTTGCATATACTCATCATAATCACCAAACATGCGATGCAGGGTGTTTTCTAAAAAACTTCCTGCTGCTCCTGCAACACTCTCACTCCCAACTTCTTCATGATCGTTTGCTATGAAAAGCATAGGTTTAGAGGCTTCGATACTACAAATGCTCAGCATTCCAACATAGGTACTTAAAAGATTATCAAGCCTTGCACTTACAATAAAGTCATCATGCAAGCCAAGAAATGCCGCTTTTTGTGTGTCATAAAAACTTAATTCGTGGGCATACAACTCTTGGACATCTAAAATATTAAGTTTTGAGAGTTGCCATTTTAAAAAATCATCAAAGTTAAAATCATTATTTGTTGTCATGATGGGAGCAATATCTGTTTGTTTGTTGATTGTTCTCTCTTTATTTGCTTTATCATCAAGATGAATGGCTAAAGAGGGAATAGTAGCGATTGCTTTTTGTACATCAATGAGGACACTTCTGATTTGATGTTGTGAGTCGAGATAGGAGACTTTTCCTGCTAAAGATAAATCTCTGTCAAACCAAGGATTAAGAAGGAGCCCACCATAAGGTTCGATCCCAAATTTTACGACCCCATGTTCTTGAAGAATTGCATTTGGTTTGAGTTTGAGATTTGGCGAGTCAGTATGTGCACCAACCATAACATAGTTTTTTTCATGCTTAGGATAGGTAAACGCAATAATACTAGAATCATTACGAGTAAGATAATATTTGTGCCCCTCTACTAAATTCCACTTTTGTGTTTCATGGAGTTTTTCAAACCCAGCATTTTCAAACATCATACTCATGTTCCGTGTTGCATGAAAGGGAGTGGGGGAAGCATCTAAAAACCCTAACAGTCCACTGTTGAAATCTTCTTTATTCATGGCGAAATTTTCTCCTCAAAGTACTTTTATAAGATAATTGTAGCATGATTATAGAAATGTTAAGGTATGCATGAGTATAATATTTGAAATATTTATATAAAGGTGTTCTCTTGAAGTTTTTCTTATTGCTTGTTTCTGCCATCGCATTGTTAAATGGAAAAGATTACTGTATCTTAGCATCGAGTAATCCAAACAAACATGCTGCAGATGAAAAAGTTTTTTTAACACGTTACCCCTCTTTAGGTGCAATTGAAAAGTATAATAATCTCTATGAATATAAAATTTATACGCAAAGAGGTTATAGTGATTCTAAAGCTTTGCTTGCTCAAGTAAAAAAGAATTATAAAAGTGCTTTTTTAATTAACTGTACGCCTAAAAAACAAAAAATAGAGAATCAAGAGATTGTGACACAGCAGGCGGTCTCTCAGCAGGAAAAAGCAGTGCCAAAAGAAGTGGCAGTTGTTAAAACAGTTGCACCTACACACATAGCCTTAAAAGAAAAAGCACTTCAGAGTAAACATACTGTTGTGGATGCGAAAAAGATTTCTTATGTTGATACAACACCAACAATAGAAGAGCCTATAGTACTTCAAAAGCATCAAATTCCTGATTTGTATAAAACAGATATAAAACAAGAGACTGATACTTTAAGCCTGCAAACATATATGGATACATTTATGAAGCATAATGATGGTGTCGATGAAGCCTATTACCAAAAAAAGATTGATGAATTGATGGTTGAAATTCGTAAAGATTATTATAATTTTGACGTGTATCTTGATGGGTATGTGCGAACAGGAAGAAGTGTTCCTGTCCAAGGTGGAATTAATGTAGCTGGAGACTATACAGGTGCAGGAGTTGCACTCAATGCAAATAAAGTGCTTTGGAATGGAAACTATGATTTAATTAACAACACATACGATGTCTTAAACAATAGACTTGCAGAGATAAAAGAGTTGAGTGCAAAAGATAAATTAGCTGTTTTAGGTGTTTCTTTATATACAAGTTTGTTTTATTCTCAAGAAAAATTACGAATTCTTGAAAAACTGTATAAAAAACAGGTGGACATGGTGAGTCTCGTAAAAGAGGGCTATAAAGTAGGGAAATACTCGGCTATAGCCCATTTAGATGCACAAAATGATTTACTTACTCTTCAAAAAGATTTACAGCGTTTGCGAGAGGTACATCGCCACAATAGTTATCTGTTACGAGACAGTATGGAGTCTAAAAGTGAAAAACCACTTTACTTAAATGAGCCAAAAATTGATTTTAAATTGACATCTTTGAGCGAAACAGAAAAAGAAGCAATTAAAAATAGTAATGAAATTGCTATAGAATCAAATCAACTCCAATTAACAAAAGCAGATTTACTTTTTCAAAAAAGAAGATTTTATCCAGAAATTAAATTTAATTCTTATCTTGGGTATGGCTTAGGTGACTTAAAAACTTTTGATTTTTCACATACAGGAAAAGGGGAGTATTGGCAATTGGGTCTCGAATTTAAAATGCCGATTTACAATAGAAATGACATTCGTCTGAATGAACAAAGAGAATTGTATGCCGTTATGAAGCAAAAATCAAAATTTTCTCTCAAACAAAGAGCAATCTTGGCACAGGTAGATAGTTACTATAACAGTATAACAAGAATTATCGATGAAAGAGCTATTGTACATAAACAAACAGAGTTAATGGGACAAAAGATGAGTGTGGCAAAAGAGCAGTTTGGTATGGGAATTATTCCATACAGTACATATTCGGATGCTGTGAAAGATTATTTGACATATAAAGATGAGTATACAAATATGCAGCAACAATATATGCAAAATACTTCCATTTTGAGTATTGTTATAGGAAAAAAATCATTTTATGAGTAGAATTAAAGTTGTTTGGACAGGTGAGGGGACTTACCCTTATGTCACAGGTGGTGTGAGTACTTGGGCTGATCTTTTGATGAAAGAGATTAAAAATGTAGATTTTACACTCATTCCTATTTTAATGCACCCCTTTGTAACATTGAAATTTGATATTCCTTCAAATGTGACAGATATTATTAATGTGCCTTTATGGGGAACGGAAGAACCTATCGAGTATATTCGAAATGTGAAATTTTCTACAGTATATGAGATGAAAGTTAAGACTCAGGTTAATCCGAAAATTGAAAAGTTAGAGCCTTTGATGATTATGATTTTGGATCATATTTATAAACAAAAGCATGATCTTGAGAAACTCGGAGATATGATAGTCGAATTTTATGATTATTTTCATCAATTTGATTATTATGAAACATTCCGTTCACAAGCTTTATGGGAAATTTATAGAAAGTACTATTTGCAATATTATAAAGATATAGAAGAGGATGAACCAACTGTATTTGATATGATAGAAGGGATGCGTTATTTGTATAGATTTTTTATCTCTTTACTCCCTGAACTTCCAAAAGCACATATTTATCACTCTTCTGCAGCTGCGTTTTGTGGTTTATCTTGTATTGTAGCAAAAAAGAAATATGGAAGTAAGTTTCTTCTTACAGAACATGGTGTCTATATTCGTGAGCAGTATTTGGCGGCTTCGCGTAATCTTATGCCCATTCGTACCAAAGAGTTTATGATGGGTCTTATTACATTAGTCTCTGAACTTAATTTCCATTTTGCTGATGTTGTCTCCCCTGTATGTAATTATAATGCAAGATGGGAAAAGAAATGGGGAACAGATGAGAATAAAATTGAAACTATTTATAATGGTATTGATATCTCAAAATTTAGAAATTTGGGTATAACAAAAGAAGTAGAGCGTCCACTTGTTGTAATGGTCGCAAGAATTGACCCTTTAAAAGATATAGAGACATATATACGAACAGCAGCCTTGGTGGCCAAAGAGATTCCTGATGTACTTTTTAAACTCTATGGCCCGACCCTAGATAAAAAATATTATGAAATATGTACAAATTTAGTTGAAGAACTAGGAATTGATTATAATTTTGAGTTTTCTGGTTTAACAAGTAGTCCTGAACTTGCTTATAACGAGGGGGATGTTGTTATGCTTACAAGTATTTCAGAAGCCTTTCCTTTTGTGGTTATTGAAGCTATGGCTTGTGAAAAGGTAGTCATATCTTCAGATGTTGGTGGTACAAAAGAGGTTTTAGAAGGGTATGGATACGTTGTAAAACCTAAAGATTATCAAGAATTTGCCGATAAAACTATACACATTTTACAAAATCCAGATATCGCTCGCGAGATGGGACTTGAGGCACGAGATAAAATTCTTACAGAGTTTACTATTGATGATATGGTCAATAACTATAGTAATTTATATAAACGATTATATAATGAGTATAATTTAACACAAGAGGCAATCGTTGAAACAGCATGAAGATTTGTCTGAGCTCTATGCACAGATAGTAAAGGATCGGGGGAAACCACAAAATAATTGGGAAGTAAGTGCACTTCTTGAAATATTTGGTATTCGTGATATTGATGCAGTGAATGATTATGGTTTTGAGAATGTTTTTGACATGGGGAACTATATGACAAAATATATAGAGACTCGAAAGTATGAATCAAAAGAGCTTGTAAACTGGGAAAAACTTCCACCCCTTAGGGTTAGAGTATTTAAAAACTATATCAAGGGGTTGGCATTTGCAATGCCTATGTTCGTGCAGATATTTTTTACCTTAACCATAGGATTTGCACTCTGGTCTTCCATAACACTAGATGTTGAGACGGCAACTGCTGTTGCTTTGGGAACTTTTTTAGCACTCATTGTTACAGGGGCTGCTTCTCAAGCTATTGGGCGTAAGGGTCTGTTTTATCTCAAGCAAGAAGAGTATGTACTCGCATCAAATATTACAACCATTCTTTTTAATATTGGTATTGTTATGGTTGTATTGGTGGGTATTATTTTAGTCCTCTTTAACATGTTTTTTCACTTTTTACCTTTGTATTATTATTCTGTGTTGATGGGATTTTATGTTTTACTTTCAATTCTTTTTTTGAATGTTTCAATTTACTATATGTTTGAAGATTATGCAAAAATTTTATATTTTTTCTTGGCAGGAATGATACTCACTTATTTTTCACATATCATTTTTGGTATTGGCTTGCCTTTTGCACAATTTGTTGCACTTGTGATTTTAGATATAGCTATTTCCTTTTTTGCTTATAGAAAAGTAAAGAAACTCAAAGACAATACAAAATCAGAAGGAGAAGGGAATCCGCGAGCCTCCATTTTGTTTTATTCACTGATGCCTTTTTATGCTTATGGATTTTTTTATTTTGTTTTTTTGATGTCTGATAGGATTATTGCTTGGACTACAGAGATAGAGGCAAAACCTTATTTTATTTGGTTTGATGTACCTTATGAGTTAGGGCTTGATTGGGCTCTCATGTCACTTATTTTTATGATGGGTGCTACGGAAGTCAGTATTTATGAGTTTATGTATAGGATCAATGACTTGGTTGTAAAATTTAAACATGGAGAGTATCAGAACTTCAATGATAAAGTATATGCTTTTTTTAAAAAGTTTAATATTCTATATATTTTCTTGTCACTTTTTATTATGTTTGCAGTTTATTTTGTTGTTTATATTATTCATGTAACAATGCATTATGAAGGAGTCAGTATATTTTTTAAAAGTTATACACAATTTGTCTATTGGGTGGGTGCTTTGTCGTATGCATTTATGGTTAATGGGTTAATGAATGTTTTGTTTATGTTTTCATTTTCAAGACAAGGTTTTTCTTTAAATTCTATTGTTATTGCTGCTATAATTAATATTATAGTCGGTATAATTCTGAGTAGAATATTTGGTCTACAATATGCAGTCTTTGGCTTACTCATAGGAAGTATAGTCTTTTGGTATATTAGTTTTAATTATGCAAAAAAAATGTTTAAAAATCTCGAATATTATTATTATTCATCATTTTAGGAGGTCATTGTGAAATCACATATAGTTATAGCACTTATTGCTATAGGGTTAATGGGTAGCGGATGTGCTACAAAAGAACAAACAGTCTTAGAGAAGAGTATTTTATCTCCAGAATCAGTAGAAATTTATGATGTTTCGGCCAAAAGTACACTCGATGAAGTCCACCATGGAAGAAAACTTTTAAGCAACTTTCCCTTTGTTGCAAAAGAACCAGTTTTAGACTTCAATGGAAAATTTTCACACCAGTTTTATGATAAAATTGATTATAGATATAAATTTTCTCATATAAGAGATGTTGATTTTTGGAAATTAAGAACAAATCCTTTTGCTCAAGATTTTATTTATATATTGCCAACTTGGTCAGACGAGTTTAAAAGAGTCTCTAACGATCTTTTTACCAATCTGGGATTTAGCTATAATCTCTCTACAAAAGAGCAAGAAATCTTAAAATGGTGGATAGGACAGGGTGGTATTTTGTGGGTAGAAGGTGGAATATACTCGACACGTTATGATACTTTTAAGAAAAATGGAGACATCAATCATAAAGCCATTGTGAAAAAAGTTGTTGATAAAAGTAAAAATTTAAGATTTTTTGACAAGAGTGTGAAAACATATATGACAACTGCGAAAAAAGTAGATTATATTAACTATATTCCATTAAAAATGCAGTTTAAGACCAGTAGTGATGTGCCTTATTTTCAAGATATAAAAAATGTAGAACTTGTCTCTAATGATTTTTTATCTGTAGACTTTATGCCAAAAGCAAAAACACTTTTAAAAACGACGAGTGGGAAAATTCTTGTTTCCTTTGTCCAATATGGAAAGGGTGGAGTAGTATTCTTACGACCATTTGAGTATAAAGATAAAATGTATGATGGTGAACTCTTGCGTTGGAAACTCATGCACTATCTCATAAACAGAATGTATTATGAAAAACAAGCGGTTGTTGTTGAAGAAGTAAAAGAAGTAACACCTGTCGCAGATAAAGTGATTACTTTACACAATTTGCATTTTGCATATAAATCAGCAAAATTAGAAAGTGAGAGTCGAAAAAATTTAAACCCTATTGTCTCTTATATGAAAGAAAAACCAAATACAAGAGTTATAGTGGCAGGGCATACAGATAGTATAGGTTCTGACAATTATAACTATAAACTCTCTTCTCAAAGAGCTGCTTCTGTAAGAGAAGCATTGATAGAAATGGGAATAGCTGCAGATAGAATTGTAGCAAAAGGGTATGGTGAAAGTTCACCAGTTGCAACAAATGCGACGAAAAAAGGAAGAGCACTAAATAGAAGAGTTGAATTTATTCTCAAACAAAGATAAGCTCATATGTACTACCAGGGATTTTACTATATAGATTTAAGTGTTCTTTTTCAACTGTACCAAAATAATATTTGGTACATATTGAAAATATTAATTATGGGTTATGTTGCTTTTATATGGCTACCTAAACTAATATTTCCACAAGAACATACTGGTAGTGGCATGCAAAAAGTTGTTTATAATGCCGTTTTTATGATTACATACATAGAAATTGTCATTCCAAGTTTAGTATTGATGAAAATATTTAGTATTTTGATTTTTGCTATTGCACTTTTTGCAACGAAACTTGCTTTTTTGAAATGGTATTATAAACGTAGTCCCCTTGAGTACTTAGTCAATTTAAAAAAAACAATCCTGCTTTGGATTTTTGATACTCTCGATCATCCACAAATCTTCCTCAACAAAACAATCTATGCAATGAAAACACGATACTTCAGTTTTCAAAAATCTTTTACATTTTATAATGTAGCAGAAAAAGTTCTTTTTCTTTCTGTGTTTACATATATATTAGTAACATTAATGTTGAAAGGAATGTATAGTTACTCAGACCCGGCATCAGATACTTCACAGTATATTGAGTGGGTTGGTTCTATTCAGAAAAATATTTTATATGCTGATAACAAGACTTTTGGGGCTTACTTTTATGGTATGCCTGTTATTGTCTTTTTTGTTGGATTAATTACTAATATTGACCAGGTAATATTATTTACCCTCTATCCAATTATTTTATGGTTATTACTTTTCTTTTCACTCTATTTTGTTGTAGAAAAATTCACTTCTAAGTATGTAGCCCTTTTCTCTGTGATGGTCTTTGGTATGATTTTTATGTCACCCGTTGCAGATAGTGTTCTAGGGACAGTTGTTGTGACTGATTATCCAGCGATTAAGCATTTGTTTGGATTTACATTTTACTATCCAGATGCACATGATGTTTTACTCAATGGAAAAAAAATTGGATACCAGCCTTATAATAGATTTATGTCGAGTCTTGCGTATGAACATACTTCCATATTTGTTTTGTTAAATACATACTTCTTTACAAGACTTTTACAAACACGAGCGAATATATACTTACTCATGTATACTTTAACAATTTTTTTGGTATTTATATTTCACGCGGGAGGGGCAATCGTCCTTGTAGCCGTAAGTTTATTAATAGCAATAGCTGCTATTGTGACGGGTAAATATCAGACAAAATTATTACTGAATTTGATTAAAGTTATTGTTGCATCTGCAATTCTTGGAAGTTTGTGGACACTCTCTATGATAAAATATGGTGTTCCTCCGGAGGTTGGGGCAGCTGCACCATTTTTGGATGAGATGATAGGAACAAGAGGGTTGGCACACACCGTAAAAGCAGGGTTTCAATCTGTATCTATTATTGATTTTACCTATTTGCATTTAAGTTATTTTGTTCTTTTGATTTTAGGTTTTGTTCGTGCTGCATTTTCTAAAAATAAGTTTTTAAATTTTGCTATGCTTTTTTATGTCGCAGGTGTATTTTTTGCTTATTTTGGACCCCATGCAGGTACTATTGTTCTCTCGAGGCAGGGGCGTTTGGCGGAGTATTTATTTTTTGCATTAACGATTTTACTCTCTTTTTATTTTTATTTTTATTACTATAAACCAGTCTTTTTTCTTTTTAAAAAACATGCGAAAAGAATTATGCTTGTTTCAATGTATGTGATTTTTGTTGTATTCGTTTTTGCACTTCCAAAGCACTATAACACTGCAAAATTTTGGCGAAATATCAATATGGTGCAATACACCTCTATTCCAGCAGCGATATTAAAGATTAATAGTGAAAATCGACCTTTTAGCTGGAGTGGTGTTGCTTATGTACAAAGTTTTGCAAAAATTAGAAATAAGGGGTATCACATTAATGCACAAAACTTTCTTATGAAGTACTCTCCAGAGGCGAAATACCTTGAAATTCCGACTGAAAAAGTATTTATCTTTACAGAAAATGCAAAAAATGCCTATAGAGGACTTGGACAGTGGTATTATAGGTGGAGAGGTAACATTCAGGCAAATTTAAAAGCTTGGGTTGTGATGTATCAGCATAATCATAAGAATGTTAAGGTATATTATAAGACGAAGACGATTACTGTTTATGAGATTGATAATCATGAATACATTGAATCATTAAGGAAGAAAAATTGACAATTTTTGAAAAAAGTAGGTACTATTTTAACTATACCTTGCCTGACCAAATTGCTTTCGTTGCAAATTTAATCAATGATTTCTTTTCACAATTTTGGTGGATATTTTTTATTTTATTTGTTGGAATGTTTCTTGTCGCTATGCGTTATTTTAGACGAAGTATTGCACAAAAAGTTGAAGCACAAGAGATAAGTCAAAATCTTAAAGCAGTGACTTCACAAAAAGATATAAAGAGTGTTGGAAGTGGAATTTTACAGAGTACTGCTATGCTCAAAGCCACTTATATGGTTTTATATGAATTACGTGGTGACACATATATTCAAGTAGAATCAAATATTGGAGACAATAAAGATGTTTCGGCTTCCTTGCGAGTTGGAAAACGTGAAATGAAAACGCAAGCCAAAAGTGGTCGTTACATTGTTGAACAATTTGTGAGTGAAGATAAAAATTATATGCTTATGCTCTTTACACGTCATAACCTCGATAGACAGAAATATGCTGGATTTTTGGATTCGGTTTTAGGGTATTATGGGGCTATTGCTAACAATTTTAAAGCAAAAGGTGCAGACACACTCCTGAATATGAGTAAAAACACTTCCACATCTTTAATGAAATTACAGATGGATAACACTCAGTTCTTTAAGTTCTTTGTTGCCTTAATCATGAAAATTACAGATGCAAAGGGTGCAAAACTTTTAACAAAAGCAGATGAAACTGTATATGAGTACTTAGATAATGGTACGCATCCAATCCAAAAAGTATTTTATATTAGAAATACACCTTACAAATTAGAGTTTTATGATGATAAAGAGTTAGACAGAGAGAAAATGATACATATTGGATCGTTTCTTGATATGGCAGGTTCTTTTTTAGTCAATATTGATGGTAAAAGTGAGATGGTGAAAAACTACCTTGATTTGCTGAAATTTACGAACGAAGGTATGGAAATAGGGAATGCTTACTATCGAGACCATTCATTGATGGTACAAACTATCTCTGTGGAAATTGCGAAATCTCTTTTCTTAGGAGAAGATGCAATTGACGCTATCTCTTTAGGTGCATATTTGCATGATATTGGAATGGTTGGTGATGTCTTTACTGTGTTAGAAAAAGATAATATTGATGATGCTGAGATGAATCTTATTAAGGAACATCCTTTAATAGGAAGTATAGTTGTAGAGCCTATTTCTCATATATACCCAATTACAGATATTATTAAGTATCACCATGAGCGTTTCGATGGAAAAGGGTATCCTTTTGGTTTAAAAGATTCAGAAATTCCTTTAAATGCACAAATTGTGGCACTTGGAGAGTTCTATACAGGTATATGTGGTGATAGATCGTATAGAAAAGGAAAAACACATGAAGAGGCTTTGGTCGAGATTGATAAGATGCGGGATAAAATGTTTGCATCGGTAGTAGTTGATGCATTTTTAGATGTAGAGAAATCTTTAAACAATAAAATTGTAAAAATAAAATCGAAGTGGGAAAAAGATGATTGATAAATTACACAGTATAAATATTGCAGTTGTTATACCGAGTTATAGGGTAAAACCATTTTTAAAAGATGTTGTTCTAACATTGCCTGAATATGTAAATGATATTATTGTTGTGGATGACAAATGTCCTGATGAGTCCTATACGGTGGTTGAAGGCATGGATAAGGTCCATATTGTTCGACACGAAGTGAATCAGGGTGTTGGTGGTGCTATGGTGAGTGGATATAAAAAAGCTCTTGAACTTGAAGCAGATATTGTTGTGAAAGTTGATGGTGATGGACAGATGGATCCCAATTTAATGTTACCACTTTTAAAACCTCTTATTGAAAACCGAGCAGATTATACGAAAGGAAATAGATTTAGAGATGCAGAAGCACTTAAATCAATGCCAAGTGTGAGACTTTTTGGTAATAGTGTACTCTCTTTTCTTGTTAAAACGGCAAGTGGGTACTGGACGATTATGGACCCAACAAATGGGTATACAGCTATCTATAGATTTGCCCTGCAAGATTTACCTTTAGATAGTTTAGATAAACGTTACTTCTTTGAGAGTGATATGCTGATTAACCTCAATATTGTAGGTGCTGTTACAAAAGATGTATCGATGCCAGCACAGTATGGAGATGAAGAGAGCTCTTTAAGTATTAAAAAAGTAATTATGGATTTTCCTATGAAATTACTTAAGGGTTTTATAAAGCGTCTTAAATTGGAGTATTTTATATATGACTTTAATGCAGGTTCTTTATATCTTACTATTGGATTGCCGTTGCTTCTTTTTGGTATTATTTATGGTGTGATAAGTTCTGATAGTGGAGAACTTATTACTGCTTTATCTATTATTTTAGGAATTCAATTTTTACTGCAGTTTTTAAGTATTGACATGAAAGCAGAGCCAGAAAAAGATTTAGATATTAAAATTGCATTATTGAAAAAAATGAATGAGATGTAACGAGGATGTTACAAAGAATAATCAATACTCGAATTGTTAAATACCTTATAGTCGGTATTTTAACTGTGGGTATTGATTATGTTACAATGTATACACTCTATCAAGGATTCGCAATGAACTATATGATTGCGGTCTCTTTTGGATTTTTATTATCCAATATTTTTCAATTTTATATGAATTTCTTTTATACATTTAGCATTAAAGAAAAAAAGTTACTGATAATTAAAATGTTTGTTTTTTGGATAGCTGTTATTATTGGGAATTCACTTGCTTTAGGACTTATTGTAATTTTAAAGTCTTATATTACAAATTTACTTGTTGTAAAAACACTCTCTCTTCCTTTGAGTTTCCTTTATGGATATTTTGTAAGTAAACATATTATTTATAATACTGATTTTTATAGATACCTTGCTTCTAAGTCTATCATTCCACAAAAATATTTTCAGATTTAATTATATGTCTTTATATTTTAAGCCTATCTCTGTGTATGCTTTCTCTATACTTTTTATACAGAGTACTTTTGCTACAGAATTATTAGAAAATTCTCGCTTGGTGAATGCTATAGATTTTAAAGTAAGTACTACAGAAGGTTCAATAGAGTATATTAAAGGTGAATATGCAACAGGTGTACCTTTTAGTAAAGATTATGATAGAACTTGGATAGAAAAGTTTCGTATAGTTCAGGTAGGTGGGGTAAATGATGCAGATATCACTCCAAATGTGTTAAAAGAGAAAGGTGTTCTTAAGAGTAAGTATCATATAGCTTATGACTGGATGCCTGCATTTTATTACTACACAAGCGGAGGCAATAGAGCTTTTGTTCAACAGCTTCTTACAGAGAAAACACGTACGACTTTGAATCCACAAGGACCTTTTGTGCATTGTAAACGTAATGCTTATACATGGTGTAAAGATTATTATTATAATTATTTTGATGTTGATACATTGAATTTACGAGTAGAAAACCTTGTTTCAGATCTGAGAGAAAAAGCTTATAATGGTGTTTTTTTTGATTGGGCCTCTAGTAAGTTTTTGAGTGAACCTGAAAATAAAATGATGTATGATTTTGTGATAACTCATTATTCACAACAGAGTTATCGTGAACAAGTGCAAAAATTTTATACTGCCTTGCATAATCGAGGTGTTTTCATTGTAACAAATCAAGCTTTTAGGGATGATATGTTACTCGCATCAGTAGATTATGACATGACTGAGAGTTATATTACTACAGTAGAAAAATTTCAAGAATCAATGCAAATAGATGGTAAAAATGTTAAGGGAACAGATATCACTCGTTACTACCCAATATATGCAAATTCTCAAACAATAGATGACTCTTTGTCTTTTTTAAATTTACTTGATTCTTATAAAAAAAAGTATGAAAAAGATGGATTTAAAAATTTTATTTATATGAATTATCTAGCACCGAAGTACATCAAAATTGCTTCAAAAAAATATAAAACTGTTAAACCTAAAAATGCTATCTATTATGGTTATGCTATGGGAAAACTTACAGCGAGTATAGTTTATGGTGAAGTACAACAGAACAGAGTACTTGAGAGAGATGAAATATACTTTTATAATCTTGGTAAACCTCTTGGAAAAACATATCAAAAGTTAACTGCATTGCATGGATATATTCGTTTTTTTGAAAAAGGTTTTGTACTCGTTTCTAGTGCCTATAAAACAAAAAAATTTATTAAAGTTTTTTCAAAGTTTCTTCCAAAAAAAGATAAAGTTTATGATGCTTACAATAAAAAGTGGCTTGTAAATAGTGATGAAGGAGTAGTGATTGAACTCAATTTTGAGAAAAATATCTTTACACAAAAGAGTCTTCCTTTAGGAAGAGTCTTTTTGTATTAGATTTCAGAACTTATTTGAACAATTCTATCTTTGTCATTTTGTCTGAAGTACTCTTTGATAGATTTTTGACCTTTTTCAGATAAGGCTACATGTACGAGTGTACGTGTTCCTTCTTGCAGAATGTAGTTGTTGTTTGGTACTTTCATTTCAATTGTCATATTGTTGAAATCATTATCAACCATAGGATTCACTTTTGTAATTTTTGTTTTTACCTTATAAGAAGGAACTGTCATAAATGTGATTTCAACTTCTCCACCTTTTTTAATATAAGGAAGTAAACCTGTTGCAAATCCAGCACGTACAACAACAGTATCAATATCTACAATTTTACATATTTTTTGATTTTCTTGTATATGCTCTCTGATATTTACATTGAGTTTTGTAATATAACCAGAGATGGGTGCATGTCCATCAGCATGTTCGAGATTGTACTGAAGTTTTTTCAGTTTTGCTCTTTTTCGTGCTATATCTCTGCCAACATTTTGGTTTCTTTCGTAGTTGTCTTGTACTCCTGCATTCGTACCATCATAAACTGCATTGATATAGTTTTTCTTAAATTGATTCTCTTCAAAAGAGTGAATATAGCCTTTTGATTTTAAATAAGCTATTTTTCGTAACTCAATGGCAGCTAAATTGATAGCAGGGATATTTCTTTCAACTGTTTTTCTTGCTGTTTTATGGTTACGGATACGTTCAAGTGATGCAATATCCTCTTTTAAAGTATCTATATCGAGTTGTATTAGCTCTTTATCTAGTGTAAAAATAAGATCACCTTTATTGACCCTGTCTCCATCTTTTACAAAAACATTTTTAACATAACCTGGAACAGATGAAATAAGCATTTGTGTTTGTGAAGCAAATGTAGAACCTTCTATTCGAATACTAACATTATCATCTTTTTTTTCAACTTGTTTTTCAGCATTGGATTTTGCACAACCACTAAAAAAAAGAAAAGTGAGTAGAAAAGGGAATAGTATGTCCGATAGTTTCATAGTTTGAAAACTCCATTTAATTTAATTATACTCATTTTACCAAACAACTTATAAAA
>JALWON010000096.1 GCA_027083475.1 Sulfurimonas sp. | reverse complement strand
TTATGGTCAATCTGGAGTTGGTCACCAAGTTCTACCTGATCATCATAATCACGTGCTTCTGAAACAGAGATGTAAGCAGGTGCGAGCTCTTCATCTGCGAGGCGTTCATCATCATCTGCAACAACTGTAATGATTTGCACAATTTTTATGTTTTTTGTGTCTGTATCAACTTCTGCTTCAAACGCAAAGTTTTTGTTAATAACTCTTTTCGCAGTTTGTATAAATGCCGTTTTGAGTGATGTTAAAACATTCTCAGGATTGAGACCTTTTTCATCTGCAATAGCTTGGGCAATATCGAGTATTTTTTCCATAAATAGTTCCTTTAAAATGTAAAGAAATCAAACAATGATAATAAATTTGGGGGATTTCTTCTGAAGTACGAAATTATACTCAAATAGATATAAAAATCTCTTTAACCAAATATTTAGTAGAAATTAACTATAATGCAATACTTTTAAATAGATATACAGGAAGCAAAGATGGATTTAAAATTCGCAAGAACAGAATTGAGCAATAAACCAAAGAAAGTAGATTTGGAAAAAATAGAAGCAAGTGTTGCTAAAAATGAGAGTATTATTTTTTATTTTGATAGAGAAAATTCTCATAAAGATTTACTTGAACTGCAAGATCATTTTGAAGCAAAAGGGAAAAGTTTTTATATGAGCGAAGTAAAATTTGGTTTGTCAGATAACGACTACATGTACCAAGTTCACATCATGAGCTAAAGAGCAAAGAATGAGTAAAAAGTTATTTATTGAAACCTTAGGCTGTGCGATGAACTCTCGCGATTCTGAACATATGATAGCCGAACTGCATGAGAAAGAGGGTTATGAGACAACTACAGAATTAGAGCATGCCGACCTTATTTTAATAAATACTTGTTCAGTAAGAGAAAAGCCGGTCCATAAACTCTTTAGTGAACTCGGCGGTTTCAATAAACGCAAAAAAGAGGGTGCAAAGATAGGAGTGTGTGGCTGTACCGCTTCACACCTTGGTGAGGAAATCATCAAACGCGCACCCTATGTCAATTTTGTTTTAGGGGCAAGAAATGTCTCAAAGATCAGTGAAGTTTTACATAAAGATAAAGCAGTTGAAATAGATATAAACTACGATGAGAGTGAGTTTGCGTTTAAAGATTTTCGCTCTTCCCCCTATAAAGCCTACATTAATATCTCTATAGGGTGTGATAAATCATGTACTTTTTGTATTGTCCCAAAAACACGCGGTGAGGAGATTTCTATTCCTGCTGATTTGATTCTCAAAGAGACAAAAAAAGTTGTGAATGAAGGTGTGAAAGAGATTTTTCTTTTAGGGCAAAATGTAAACAATTATGGTCGCCGTTTTTCAGGGGAACATGAAAAAGTGAACTTCACACAACTTTTGCAAAAACTCTCAGCGGTGGATGGTTTAGAACGTATCCGTTTTACCTCTCCACATCCGTTTCATATGGATGATGCCTTCATAGAAGAGTTCGCACACAACCCAAAAATCTGTAAATCGATGCATATGCCCCTGCAAAGCGGGAGTACAAAAGTACTTCGCGATATGAAACGCGGCTATACAAAAGAGTGGTTTTTAAATCGTGTCAAAAAATTGCGCCAAGAGTGTCCAGAGGTGAGTATTAGTACAGACATCATTGTGGCGTTTCCCGGAGAGAGTGAAGCAGATTTTGAAGATACGATTGATGTTGTCAAGCAAGTACAATTTGATCAGATTTTTTCTTTTAAGTACTCTCCACGACCACAAACTGAGGCGGAGCATTTTACTAATGTTGTGGACTCTGAGGTTGGTTCTGAGCGTTTGAGTTATTTGCAAGAGTTACAAAACTCTATTTTGGATGAATTGCACCAAAAATGCCTTGGAAAAACCTACCGTGTCTATTTTGAATCTTTAATCAAAGATAACTTTATCTCAGGGCGTAGCGACAACAATATTGTGATAAAAGTCAAAGGCTCAGAAGAGCTTTTAGGACAATTTAGAGATGTAAAAATTACAGAGATTGGAAGAACAATGTTGACAGGGGAGATTGTTGCGTAAGAAAATACTGCGTTATTTAGCACTTATCCTCCTTCCCTTTATAGGCTCTTTGCTCATAAGAGCCCTTTACAGACTCAACAAAAAACAGTTCCATACACCAGAGACTTTAAGTGAAGAACCTATTATTTTTGCGTGTTGGCATGGAGAGCTGTTGATGCTGCCCTATCTCTATTCTCACTATAGAAAAACACCCCATGCCAAAGTGCTTATCTCAAACCATTTTGATGGAGAATTGATTTCACGAACAATCAAGTACTTTGGTCTTGGAACACTTGCAGGCTCTACTACACGCAATGCTGCTCGGGTTTTAATCCAATCTATTAAAACCCTTAAAGAGGGGTATGACATAGGCATTACCCCCGATGGACCAAAAGGACCGCGGCATGAAGTCTCCGATGGGATTATCGTTATGGCACAAAAAGCCAAGGCAAAAATAGTCCTTGTAGAGATAAAACCGACAAAAAAATGGCAACTGAATTCTTGGGATAAATTTGTAATTCCAAAACCTTTTGGTATAATCAACTACTATGCAACTTCAGAGATCGATGTCAATGGAATGGAACTTGAAGCAGCACGCAATTTGATTCAAAAAGGGCTTCTCCAACATGAAAAATAAGGTTTTACTTGCAAGCTTTGCGCTTGTTACTCTTTTTGTTTTATTTGTTTTTTTTCTCATTAATCCATCGTACCAAAAATCATTAGAAGCGAAGTACTACTATGAAATAGGCTCATATAAAACTGCCTACTCTTTAGCCAATGAGGCCTTTAGCTTAGATGTTTACAACCGTATGGCATCTACTATTATGGCACAATCAAAAACTTCTCTAAAGTATGTTGCTTATTTGAATGATGCAAAAAAATATATGCAGGCGATTGAGGCTATGGCAGCAGAGGGGGCTATCACCGATGCTCAAAGAGCGAAAATAAAAATGATGTGCAGTATTATGATAGATGCATACCCCAAGCTTGCTCCGAGTGTGATT
Source organism: Sulfurimonas sp. (assembly GCA_027083475.1). Taxonomy (GTDB): domain Bacteria; phylum Campylobacterota; class Campylobacteria; order Campylobacterales; family Sulfurimonadaceae; genus Sulfurimonas. The sequence continues at coordinate 4,149 of JALWON010000096.1, read as the reverse complement.
ACAAACAAAGCACTTGTAGATGAGACGAAACAATATTATGATAAATTTGAGAAGCTTTTTGAAAAAGTTGATAGATAAACAAAAGGTTCTTTTTTTAGAATCACTCGAAGAGCAAAAAGGCTACTCTGATTTAACAATACTCAGTTATGCCAAGAGTATTGAAGAAGCCTTGCGTTTTATTACTCCTTATGAAGAGGAGGGTGTTTTAGTGTTTGACTTGATGGCGTATCGTTTACATATTGCAGCGCTAAACAACAAAACAATTAGTAAAAAGCTGAGTGCTTTGCGTAGTTTTACACAGTATCTCAATGACAAAAAAATCAAAACACTCTTAAAAGCAGATGAGAGTGTCAAGGTTGCAAAAACGCTGCCAAAACCAGTTTTACACAAGTATATTGTCCAAGCCTTAGAGCAGAGTGATTTACAAGAACAGTTGATTGTTGTTATGCTTTATACTTTGGGGCTGCGTGTCTCAGAACTTGCAACGATAGAACTGCAAGATATTTCAGATGCATGGGTACGCATTGTAGGAAAAGGCAATAAACAAAGAGATGTACCACTCCTTACGACAACAAAAGAACTTCTTGACGATTATTTAGACACATTTAGCATAAAAAAGTTTCTTTTTGAAAAAAATGGCGAAAGATTAAGCGAAAATAGTTTAAGATATATGATTACTAAAGTCTTTAAAAGAGTAGGTATGAAAGTGACTCCACATCAGCTACGACATTCTTATGCAACTTCTTTACTCAATGCGGGTGCACCTATTGCTGATGTGAGTGAACTGCTTGGGCATGCTTCAATGTCTACGACACAAATTTATACAAAACTAGGAACTGCTTTGAAACAACAAAATTATAACAAAGCACACCCTTTATGCGGACTAGGGCAACAGTGAAGTTTTTAGAATCTCTCTATATTAAAGCATTTATCAATATTGTTGTTGACAAAAAAGGCACCACACTCTATGTGGAAACCTATAAAAAAGAGAAACTGCATGCAAGCTATGAAGAACATTTTAATGTCTTTGGTGTAGATGAAAAGATTATAGAGTATATTCACAATTTTACCAAAGAGACCCCTTTTTTTTATATTGCTTACTTAGATAACTCAACACAACAGGGGGCACTTCCGACATGCCTTAAAAGTGAGATGAGTCGCTATTATGATTTAAGTGAGAGTGAATACAAATGTGTTGATAAAAAGTGGACATATTATACTTCTAAAACAGATCTTTATGAACTAGAAAAAATTTATGAAAAAATAGGTTTAGATTTCATTTTTTCTCCTTTTGCGCTTGTATCGAATTTTTTTAAAGATAAGCTTGAGGTGCATTTTGCGGGCTATATTTTACTACAAGAAGATTTAATTACCTTGAGTATTTTTGAAAACGCGACACTTCTGTATGCAGAGTCTATCAATGTTGAGAGTTATGTCCCTGAGGAGATACTAGAAGAACCTGCTATAGAAGATGAAGAAGATTTAGACATCGTAGAAGAGATAGAAGAGGGCATAGATTTAGATGATATTAGTGCGATTGATGAACTGGACTCTTTAGATGATTTTGGAGATATAGCTGATCTTGACAGCTTAGACGATATAGACAATTTTTCACAAGAAGAAGATATAGAAGAGGAGTTTAATGAAGAAGTTGCAGCAATCACACAGGGTGAAGGAGCAGCTTCAGAGGATGAAGATTTGGTTTCTACAGAAGACTATCAACGCTTTACCCTTATTCAAGAGTCTATTAATCGTTATTATCATGATGACAGGTATGATAGTAAATTTTTAGAAACACTTTATATTGCCGATGGTGTAGGTGTCTCAAGTATGTTAAAACAGTATTTTGAAGAGGAGATGTTTTTGAGTGTTTATGTCCGAAGTATTGATATAGCTCAAGAGCTTTCTCAGCTTGCTTTAGAAGAGGTTATCTCATGAAGTACAGTTACATTAAAGCACGTAAAAAAAGTGTACTGAGTGTCGAGGTAAAGCTTTTAGGCACTTTTTTTACAATCTCCTTTATGATGCTTGTACTTACATACGCTTTTTTACTCTTTAAAGATTATCGTTTTGCAGCGACACTTGAAAATATGCAGCAAAAAGAGAGACAATTGCAAAGTTCCCTAGAAGAGATTAAAGCACAAATTATTTACATAGAAAAAGAAAAATCTTTAGCACAGAGTATCCAAACAGATAATATTGTTTTAAAAGACTCTATTACAAACTTGTTTGATTTAGTTCCAGAACGTATTACACTCTCAACGGCACTGCTCGATAAAAAATCACTCATTTTAAAAGGGATTACACCAAACAAAGATGTGTATAACTTTATGTTACAAGCACCACTGCGTTCTATCTTTCATCAAACATATAGTAGTTTTTATCCAGCACAAAATGGGTGGATGTATTTCGTTTCAACAAATTACATAGATGAGGAAAATCATGAAAATTAATATTCCTCGTCCGTCTCTTTATTTGATCATTCTTTCTGTGGTTTTACTCCTCCTTCTCTTTTTATTCTCTTTTATGCTTTTAATTCCTAAAGGAAAAGAGTATAGAAAAGAGCGAATAAGTGTCAAAAAAGCACAAAAAGAGTTGCGTAAATACCAGAACTTTCACGACAAAACTGCCCAAGAGTTACAAAAGCTGCAGAAAGAAAATCGCAATATCATTATTGCGTTTGATACTACTTTTAATAAAGAGCGATTTGAAAAGCAGTATAAAAGCTACTTCTCCTCTTTATCATTATCACAACTTGCCACTCCTGTAAAAAATGATGAGTTTTTAAGTTATGAGGTCAATACCACTTCACAAATCAATTCGCCCAAAAGTTTTTATGAGTTTATAGAAGCCCTCAATAAATCTGATTGGATTATTGGTGTGAATTTTCCTATTGCGTTTGAGCGTGATGGGGAGTTGATAAAATCCTCTTTTACAATGAAAGTCTATTGTGCCGATAAAAACACTACAAAAGCGAAAGTAACAACTGCTTCACATTAGGGTGTAAAAAAAGATAGGGACGCATTTTTGGTTCGATGCGTAAACGTCGCATCTCCTCTTTAAACTGTTTATTCATCGTGACATTGCGGACATAAGGCAAGATGAAAACATAGTTATCTGCCTGCACTATGAGCATTTTACGAGCAATGACAACACTCTGTTGTTTGGCAAGTAATGCTTTTTCATGAGAAGAGAGGAGATACCCCTTGCGTTTGAGGTATTGGTCTATGTGGTAAATATCGCTGCGTTGCTCGTGTGAAGCAACAAAATATGCAAAATCTTCGAGTGTGTGGAGTGTGACATCGTGAATGAGATTTTGGACATCAGCATCGATGTAGGCAAAACTTTGTTTAATTCCTGAGAGATACTCTTTGAGCAGTGGTTGTGTATGTGCATGCCGAAATGCATTGCGTTTATAGTTGGGGTTGTTGTTGCTTGCATCTTCAAAGTAGTGAATGTCTTCTTTGTGTAAATAGGCTAAAAGTTCTGCTTTATCGAGGTGTAAAAGTGGACGGATGAGGCTATAGTTTTGTTTGTTTTCTTCTCCTTGCATGCCTGCCATTTCGACACACCCGGCACCCTTACAAAATTGCATCAGCATCCACTCAAATCTATCACCTAAATGATGGGCGGTGAGGAGTGTTGTGTAGTGATGCTCTGCTATGAGTTGTTCAAAAAAATCATAACGAACAGCTCGTGCCTTGGCTTCAAAATTGGAATCTATATGTGGTGCTAAGAGTGTGTGGCAAGTAAAGTTATAGCGCTGTGCTAATGCTTTGGCATAGGCTACTTCTTCTTTACTCTGCAAACGCAGACCATAATCTACAATAGCAATGTCAAAGGGGATGTTATGTTCTAAAAGTAAAAAAAGCAGGGCAGTGGAATCACCTCCGCCTGAAAAGGCAAGGAGGTTTTTTTGCTGCTGCAGGGTGGTGAGGGTTGTATTTTTAAGCATTATCCACAGTGGCAGTGAGTGTGTTGCCGACAAGCCCTGTAATTTTGGCTTTATAGACTTTTTTAAACACAAGATCTTCATCTTTTGTTCTGTCATTGACATAGATTTCACCATCAATCTCAGGAGCCCATATGAGTTTACGAGCACTTAAAAGGTACTCATGCTCTTCACTCTCTCCATCAATCACAATTGCT
>JALWON010000095.1 GCA_027083475.1 Sulfurimonas sp. | reverse complement strand
TATATGTACATACACCATCCGCTCGAAGTGCTGCTAAAATCATGCAACTTTTTACTTGTGCAGAAGCAATTTTACTCTCATAATCAAAAGCTTTTAAAGCTGCACCTCGAATGCTTAAAGGGGCAAAGTCGCCATCTTCTCGTCCATCAAGCTGTGCGCCTATATTTTTCAAAGGTGTTGTTACACGTTTCATAGGACGAGAACGCAGGTATTTGTCTCCTGTGAGTACAAAATGTCCTTCTGCCGAACTCAAAAGTCCACAAAACAAACGCATTCCTGTCCCCGAATTTCCACAATCTAAAACTTCAAAACTCTCTTTAATCCCCTCAGAGGAGATTCTAATAACTTCTCCATCATCAAAAACTTTTGCCCCTAAATTTTTTACAATTTTGAGTGAATTGAGTGTATCTTCTGCACGTAAAAAATTGCTTATCTTACTTTCACCTTCTGCGAGCATTGCAAACATCACACTCCGATGGGAAATAGACTTATCTGGTGCAATTTCTGATATACTTAAAGAAAAAGATTTTGCAGGAGAAACAACTACGCTACTCATCGCAATCCAATTCCCAATTCACTTTTTAATGCATCTAAAATCGTATCCATGCTTTTCGTAATCTCTTCTTCTTCAAGTGTTTTCTCTTCTGATTGTAAAACAAAACGTAAAGACAAACTCATATGCTCACCTAAACTTTCATCACTATATTTATCTACAGGATAAAAACGAATCAATTCTGCTGTTGCACTCTTTTGAATAACATCTTTCACACTTTGGTAGGACATATCTTGAGGCATAATAAGACTTAAATCTCTAAAAGAGGCTTGATATTTAGAAGATTTTTGCGCTGTTTTCAGTCTATACTCAATCTTAGAAAAATCTAATTCACACATAAAAGTAGTCGGTAAATCATACGCTTTTTCAACCTCTGGATGGACACGAAAGAGCTCACCAACTGCCTGATTATTCATAAACACTTGTGCTGTTTGGTAGGGGTGCGAAAGTGTATGTTGTGTTGTATACTCTCGAAGTTCAATCCTTCCTATAACATCTGATACCTTTTGTACAAAAGCAGCAAAATCTACTTCTTGTGGTTTTCCACTGTTTGCTAGACTCTCAGGCTCAATGGCTCCACTAAAAAGAAATGCCATATTGCTTGATTCTTCTCTAAGCGGTGTAAAAACAGATCCTATTTCAAAAAGTTTGACAGATTTATAGCCATTTTTCACATTGTTAGAAGCAGCCTTTAGCATTCCTGTGAGGAGTGTTGGGCGCAAGGTATCTAATGTTTGTACGATAGGATTTAAAAGTTCTAATTCTTCTTTGGTAGTTTCAAAACCATAAGTATTTAAAGTTTTCTTCTCATCAAATACGAAATGAACACTCTCAAAAAAACCACTTTGAGCTGCACGATGTCTATAAACACTGCGTTTTTTATAGGTAAAATAATCATCTTCTAATCTATTATCTTCTTTGAGTACTAATGGTTTTGATGGAATATTATCTATACCAACCATTCGTACAATCTCTTCTATAATATCTTGCTTATGTTCTATGTCATGACGAAATTGTGGCACTTGCACAATAAAATTTTCTGATGAAGATTTTGATATGTCAAAACCTAAGTTTTTAAGAATATTTGAAATAATCCCTTTATCTATGCTTGCACCAATAATCTCATCTATCTCTTGCTGATTAATAATAACAATTTTTTCTTTAACATTATAAGAAAGTTTGATGTTTCCACCAAAAGTTGTTGATGCAGAGTGAGCAGCAATAAACTCTATACAGTAGCCGAGTCCACCACTGAGTTCTGGTTCACTTCCACGCGATGTTTTATAAAACATTGGCCCCGCTTCTATTTTATGGTCTGCCATTTTTTTTGAAATAATATCAGGTGGGACATAACTCGCCTCGAGTAAAACAACACCTCGGCTCTCTTGAAGTTTAGAATCATCATACTGAATCACCCCTATTGTAGAAGCTGTAGATTTGCCTCTAACACAGGCATAACCATCTTCATTTTCACTCAAAGTTACTGTTGCCATTACATCATCTTCTTTTTCACAAAAGTACTGATGACTATAGGCTCGTAAAATGACACCACTTGCATGTGTTGTATATAAAAGAATAGACTCTATATCTGTCTCTCTATTTTCATTAATTTGTGCTAAACGCAACTTCACAATTAAAGGGAGTTTCAAATCTTTTAAATCAAGTGCTTTATAGCATACACTCACATCTAAGTCTTTCTCACTATGGAGTGATAAAATACGTCCAATCCCTCGTTTTTCGTCATTATCTTCATAGTTGTACTCTTTGATTGGTTTATTAAATGCAGCACTCAAGTCCCGTGCAACACCACGAACACTCAAACAGTCTCCACGATTTGCAGTGAGTTCAAGTTCAATTAAATCATCATTTAAAATTGGATTTTCACGAACCTCTTGTCCTAAATGAAATGCACCAATACTGCTATCAAGTTCAACAATCCCTTGACTGATATCTTCAAGTCCAATCTCGCTGGCTGAACATATCATCCCTTCTGATTCAACACCCCGTAGTTTTACAGGTTTTATCTGCATGCCATTTGGCATCACGGCACCAATTGTCGCAACAACTACATCTAAACCTGCTCGTACATTGGAAGCACCACACACAATTTGACGAGTACTTGTTCCAATATCAACTTGGCAAATGTTGAGTTTATCTGCATCAGGGTGTTTCACACACTCTAGAACTTTTCCAAAAACTATCTTTTCTGGAATACTATAAGTATGCACTCTATCTACTTCTAAACCAATTGCATTAAAAGTTTTCGCAATTTCTTCAGTTGAGTGTCCTTCTAAATCTATCCACTCATTTAACCAAGATTTTGTAACTATCATTGAAATTGCTCCAGTAATTTAATATCACCTTCAAAAAGGGAACGAAGGTCTCCTATGTGATGAATCAGCATTGCAAAACGCTCAACACCCAGACCAAAAGCATAACCACTTACATCTTTATAACGCACTGCTTCAAAGACATTTGGATCGACGATACCACATCCGAGTACTTCTAGCCAGCCAGTTTTTGAACAGACACGGCAGCCTTCTCCTTGACAAAAAACACAACTAATGTCAACTTCTGCAGATGGCTCTGTAAAAGGGAAAAATGATGGGCGAAAACGCACTTCTACATCACCAAACATATACTTTAAAAAATCTTCTAAAATAAATTTGAGATTAGCAAAAGAGACTTTTCCAGCATCATCAACAACAAGCCCTTCTATTTGGTGAAACATTGGTGTATGTGTCAAGTCATAGTCACGGCGAAACACAGCACCCGGAGCAATCATACGAATAGGTGGTTTTGTATTCATCATCGTTCTAATTTGAACAGGTGAGGTATGTGTTCTTAAGAGCATTTCATCCTTAAAATAAAAGGTGTCTTGCATATCACGTGCTGGATGGTACTTTGGAAGATTGAGCGCTTCAAAGTTGTTAAAATCATCCTCTACAATTTGTCCCGTTTTTACAGCAAAATTCATAGAGCTAAAATACTCTACTATTCTATCCATAGTCTCCATAACAGGATGTAATGCTCCTGCTTGTGAGTTTGTACTAAAGAGAGAAACATCTATCGCTTCTGCTTGCATCGCTTTTTGCAGTTCTTGCGTTTGTAAAACAATTTTACGAGCTGTAAATTCACTCATTAAGTTTGCTTTATGGGTATTTAACTCTTTTGCTATTGTTGCTTTTTCTTCATTAGGTGCTTTTTTCATTTTGACAAATTCTGCCGCTAAAACACCCTTTTTCCCGAACACAGAGATACGAATTTCTTCTAATCTCTCAACACTCTGTGCTTCTTGTATTGCATCGTACCACTCTTTCAAATAGAGCTCCTATTTTTGGTAATATAAACCGGATTATAGTCAAATTTAGGTTACAAATAGCTTCATTCATGTTTTTATATGCTATAATTTAAACAAAAAGAGGTTCAAACATGTGTTTATTTTGTAAAATAGTCAATAAAGAGATACCTGCAAATGTGATACTTGAGAATGATAATTTTCTTGCATTTCATGACATTAATCCTAAAGCGCCACTCCATATTTTAGCAATTCCAAAAATCCATGTAGATAGTTTCAACGAAGTTACTACCCAAACAATGCAAGGGATGACACAATTTATCCAAGAAGTTGCTAAAGAAGTGAAGATTGATAAGACAGGCTATAGAGTGGTAACAAATATTGGTGAAGATGGCGGACAAGAGGTCAAACACCTTCACTTTCATGTTTTAGGGGGTGCAAAACTCAAATGGGATCATTTTAGTGATGCGGATGCAAAAGGACATTTTTAGTCCTTTTACATCACTTGATGTAATCTACAACTCTACTTTGAGTGCTTACTTCTTTAATAAGTTTCACAACTTTTAAATGCTCTGGATGTGTAGCATATGTTTTTAAATCTTCTTTTGTCGCAAATGTAGAGTATAAAGCCAAATCAAAAGCTCGTTCACTCCCATTAAAATCGACCCCTACTTCCATCGATGCCAAAACATCTATTTTTTCTTCTAAAGCCTCAAGTTGTTCGACGACATTTTTAATATTTGCTGCCTTATTTTCCTCTTTAAATTGAAACATTACAATATGAACTATCATTTCACTCCCTTTTTGGTGTTATTTTACTATAATTGGGCTATGAAAAGAATTATAAAAGAGCTTTATGGGGCAGGAATACTATTTTTTTACTTTTTTAAGTGGCCTTTTGCACTGGGATTTCCTTGGCTCTATACACATGGTATTAATCACAATATCATCTTAAATATTCTATGGTTTTATGCTCTTTTTCTAATTATAAAAGATTTTTTTATCTTTTATAAACGCAGAAAAAATCTTAAATAAAATATTTCCAAAAGTACTCAGCAATGAGTACAATCAAAAAAATACCTACAAAATTTAAAATCACTCCATAACGCAGCATATCGGTTATTTTTACACTCCCACTACTCATAGCAATGGCATTTGGTGCTGTTGCTATGGGAAGCATAAAAGCATAACTTGCACAAACTGTTGCCACCATCATAAAAAGTTTCACATCCATACCCGATTGCACAGAAATAGCATAAATCACAGGAAGCATAATAGAAATCAAAGCTGTATTTGAAGTAATCTCTGTCGTAAAGGTAATCAGCGATGCCACAATTACAAGTAAAAGCAAAGGAGAGAGGTGTGTAAAGGCAAGCAGATGCGAAGCAATCTCATCTGCAAGCCCCGTCACACTAAAAGCTTTGGCAATGGAAAATCCAGCACCAAACAAAAACATAATCTTAAAAGGGACTTTTTTACTATCTTCTTCCCAATCCAAAATTTTAAATGGTGCCAAAAAGAGTAAAAGCCCACTCCCGAGTAAGATTACAGGCTCACTCATCCCTAGTCCACTCCAATAGGGTTGTATCTTGGCATTAATCATCAGTATAAAAATCAGTCCCCCTAAAATATATAAAACTCGTTTTTGTGCAGGTGTTAAAGCTTGAAGATGTTTTTCTCGGGTAATTGTAATATTTTTTGTGCCAAGAGAGAGTAAAAAACTGACAACAAACAGCATCAAAAATACAAGTGGTGCCACCATCATAATCCACTCAAAAAAAGCAATAGGCACTAAGGATTTATCACTGATAATGCCAAAAAGTATAAGATTTGGAGGAGTTCCTATGGGGGTTAGTATCCCGCCAACACTCGCTCCATAGGCGATAGCAAGAGCAAAACGCATCTTTAATTTTTCATTTTTTGTTAAAAAAAGTGCTATTGATATGAGTAAAAGAGTGGTGGTTGTATTGGAGAGAATAGCACTTAAAAGTCCTGATGTTAAAGCTAAAGAGAAGATAATCCCTCGCGGTGTACTTGGAAATAAAGAGAGCATTTTATCGGCAATATAGTGATGTAACTCTGTTTTTTCAACAGCAATGGCAAGTAAAAAACCCCCTAAAAAGAGGTAGATGATGGGATGTGCATAGTTTATTGTCGTAGCTTTTGTCGCTAAAATACCAAAAGAGGGAAATATAATAATAGGGAGTAAGGAGACCACCCCTAAAGGAAGCCCTTCATTTGTCCAAAGTGTCACCAAAAATGCAATTGTTCCAATCAATAATGACTGTGTTTGTGTGAAAAGCATCAAAGCCAATGTATAAAATGCCACTCCTAAAAAAAGGGCAAGTATAATTTTACTATATTGACTCATTGTGAAAGTAAGTCCGCTAAAGAAGCTTGAGGATTTTTTCCCTCAAGCACTGCATACACCTCTTTTGCTATAGGCAAGTACAAATCATTGGTTTTAGAGATTTCATGAATGGCATAGGCTGTACCTATTCCCTCTGCGACTTCTCCTAAATCGTTTAAAATATCTTCCTGTGATTTTCCCTTTGCTAACCCAAGTCCTACACGAAAATTTCTACTCATTGTTGATGAAGCTGTCAAAAACAAATCTCCTGCACCTCCAAGCCCTGTAAACGTTTCACTCTTCGCACCATAAAAGAGCCCAAAACGTTGCATCTCTACTAAACCTCTTGAGATGAGTGCAGCCGCTGCATTATTGCCAAGGGACAGACCTTCACAAATTCCAGCAGCAATGGCAATCACATTTTTATAAGCGCCTGCCACTTCTGCTCCTATGACATCTGTAGAGGTGTATGCTTTTATAAAAGAAGGAAAAAGTGCTGCAAACTCTTGACTCAAAACTTCATTACTTGCATTGACCACCAGAGCTGTTGGTAAAGATTTTTGCACCTCGGTAGCAAATGAGGGTCCTGAGAGAAAAGCTATTTTATCTTCTGGGACATGCTGTGCATATATTTCATTTAAAAAACGCCCACTGCTTGCCTCTATACCTTTAGAAACAACAAGAATCTTTTGATGTGTATAGGTGAAATTCTCTTGTAACCATCCTGCAATCTGTTGCGCAGGAATAGCGATGACAAGATACTCACATTCTAAAACTTTTTCTAAAGATACAAAGTTTTTCAAATCTCTTGGTGTTCTTGAACTTATCAAAACATCATTTTTTTCACTCAAAGCAAAGGCTAATGCTAAGCCCCATTTACCAGCTCCAATTACCCCAATCGACATAGTGTCTCCTTCCTATAGTTTTCTCAAATTCAAGTATATCTGCTTCATAGCCCGTCACAACCAAAATATCTCCATCCACTAAAGCCTTATGT
>JALWON010000094.1:1388-1752 GCA_027083475.1 Sulfurimonas sp. | reverse complement strand
CCTAAAAGTTTATCACCTGCTTTAAGAAGTGCCGCATAAACAGCACCATTAGCTTGAGAACCTGAGTGTGGTTGTACATTGGCAAATTTACAGCCAAAAAGTTCACAAGCACGGTCAATCGCAAGTTGTTCTACACCATCAGCATATTCACATCCACCGTAGTAGCGTTTCATCGGATACCCTTCAGCATACTTGTTTGTAAATACTGACCCCATTGCTTCCATTACAGCTGGAAGTGTAAAGTTTTCAGAGGCAATCATCTCTAAATGGTCTGTTTGTCTCTCTAACTCTTTTTCGCATAAGTTATATACTTCTTCATCAAATTCTTTTAAAAAACTCATCGTGTAAAATTCCTTATTATAAT
>JALWON010000094.1:0-1378 GCA_027083475.1 Sulfurimonas sp. | reverse complement strand
TTATAATTATATGGATTATACTCAACATTAAATAATAAATGACTGAATAAATCCTTTTTTGCAATCGCTTAAACTATCGAAGTTCAGATTTTACTATAGAAACAGCTTTAACCATGTTACGTAAACTTGGTTTTATCTCGCTGTAAGTTCTTGTTTTGAGACCACAATCAGGGTTAATCCAGAGTTGCTTTTGAGGTAAAACTTCAAGGAGAAGTCTTATCTGCTTGAGTATCTCTTCAACAGAAGGGATGCGTGGTGAGTGAATGTCATAGACACCTGGACCTACTTCTTGTTTGTATCCAACATCTGCAAATATTTTGAGAAGCTCATTCCCACTTCGTGCTGTTTCAATGCTAATTACATCAGCATCCATTGCTTCAATAGTAGCAATTATGTCATTAAATTCACTATAGCACATATGTGTATGAATCTGTGTTTTCTCAAATGCACTCGCAACTGAGAGTTTAAAATCTCTCACCGCCCATCTTTCATACTCTTTAATTTTGGCTTCACGGAGTGGATACCCTTCTTTAAACGCAGCCTCATCAACTTGAATGATTTTAATACCAGCATTTTGTAAATCATTTATCTCATCATTGATCGCAAGTGCAATTTGCTCTGAAACTTCACTCCTTGCTTTGTCATCGCGTACAAATGACCAGTTTAAAATCGTGACAGGACCTGTAAGCATCCCTTTCATGATTTGTTTTGTTTTGCTTTGAGCATATGTTGTCCATGCAACTGTCATGGGTTGTGGGCGAGAAACATCACCATAGATAAAAGGTGGTTTTACACAACGACTTCCATAGCTTTGAACCCAGCCATTTTGTGAAAATCCATAGCCTTTGAGTTGTTCACCAAAGTACTCAACCATATCATTTCGCTCAGGCTCTCCATGTACTAAAATATCTAAACCACACTCTTCTTGAAAAGCAACACACTCATCAATATAGGCTTTAATCTCTGTTTCATAATCTTCTAATGAGATAAGCTGATTTTTGAAATCTCGTCGAAGCTTTCTTAATTCTGCTGTTTGAGGAAACGAGCCTATTGTCGTTGTCGCTAAATCATCGTACTTTAAAAGCTCTTTTTGAACTACAATTCTCTGTTCATATTTTTCATCTCTTTCTCTTTTTGTTATATTTTGAACTCTCGTTTGTACCGCTTTATCATGAATTAAGGGCGATGTCTTTCTACTCTCATTTGCTTGTTTATTCTCTTGAAGTTTTGTCTTTTCATCAGCTGTTAATGTTTCTTTGAAAAAGAGTTTTGTGATAAGAGTGATTTCATCTAATTTTTCTTTTGAGTATGCAAGCCAGTTTTTAATCTCTGCACTCATTTGTGTTTCATACTCTAAAGTAAATGGGGTGTGTAAGAG
>JALWON010000093.1 GCA_027083475.1 Sulfurimonas sp. | reverse complement strand
AAGTATTTACCCCAATATAGAAATAGTTGCAAGACTTGAGGATTTGCAAATATATGGTGATGCAAAGGGCTTGGCAAAAGTTATTGACAATCTTGTTGATAATGGGGTAAAATACTCGCAAAATTCATCAAGACTTGAAATTACTCTAGAAAATAAAATATTGAGTATCCAAGATTTTGGAAAAGGGATGGATGAGGTAGAACTTTTACATATTTTTGATAGATACTATCAGTCTGATAAAAATATGCAAGGGTTTGGTATAGGGCTTAACATGGTCAAACGCTATTGCGATACCAATAATATAGCCCTCCGTTTTCACTCAAAAGTAGGTTTTGGGACGAGAGTCGAATTGAATTTTAAAAATAAATAGGAAAAAAAATGCCAGTAGAAAATATATTAAAATATGCAGAACAAGTACTTGATTATGGTGTTATGGGGATACTTGTTCTTATGAGTATTGTCACACTTTGGCTTTTTATAGAGCGTATGATGTTTTATAAAAGTGTTCGCATTGAAGATTATAGACACCGTGATAGTTTAGAATTAGATTTAACGGACAATATAAGTGTCATGAGTGCTATTGGAACGAATGCTCCTTATGTAGGGCTTTTGGGAACTGTTGTTGGTATTATGATTACATTTTACAGTATGGGTGATGTGGGTGCAGTGGACGCAAAGCAGATTATGGTTGGTCTGGCATTAGCACTCAAAGCAACAGCAATGGGGCTTGTTGTTGCAATGCCAGCGATTGTTTTTTATACAATCTCACTCAGAAAAGTAGAGAGAATTTTAACAAAATTTGATGTACTTCACGAGCAAGAAGCAGACTAATGTCAAAGTGTAAAAAAACGCATAAAAAATTTGATAGTATTAATGTTATCCCTTTTATAGATATTATGCTTGTACTTTTGGTTATGGTTTTGACAACTGCAACTTTTATAAAACAGGGGGTAATTCCTGTTGATTTACCAAATGCTAAAGGCAAAGAGAAAAAAGATACAACAAAAGAAGTTTCTGTTTATGTCCGAGCGAATGGTGATATGTATTTTGATAAAGAAAAAGTTGATTTAAAGGCTTTAGAAGTAAAATTATCTCAAATTTCAAAAAAGCAGACTGTTGTTTTGAGGAGTGATAAAGCATCAAAATTTCAAGATTTTGTGCATGTAATGGATATTTTAAAAAGATTAGGACATGAACAACTCTATATTGTTACGAAAAAGCAGTAATGTTTCTTTTAGTAACTTTGCTCTAAAATTTTTAGTTTAAACGGAGTTTTCGGGGTCTCTTTGAGATGTTTTTCTTGTGCTTTTATAGCTCTTTTTTGAGTGTTGAAAACTTTTTTTTCAAGTTTGGGGACAGTGTTAAAAAGTGTACTTGCAAAGAAAAAGAGTACCATAATAAGGACTACTCCTGCATAAAATAAGATGTAATTTCTTATATGACCTGATTCAAAGGGATTTTCCATGTGTGTTCTCTCCTGTAAACAGATTTTATCATAATTTACTTTGAAGTTGGAACTAAAATTGCTATAATTTTTTATTACTATATAAAGATTTCCAATGAAAAAAATTATTCTCTTCACTATAACTCTCTTCTCTTTTGTGCTCTTCTCTGGATGTACTGCCAATTTAACAGACCCAGAAATAGATTTTCAACCACCAAAGTATGTTGAACAGATGCCTGCACGGGAATCAAAACAAGATTTTGCTTCAACTGGAAGTATATTTGGACAGGGGGATAATCCGCTTTTTTCAGATAGAAAAGCAATGCATGTCAATGATATTGTCACTGTTACTATCTCTGAGACTGCAAAAAGTTCAAGTGTCGGTGCAAAATCATTGGCAGAGTCTGATGTGAGTGCCTTAGGTGGAGGACTTTTCACATCTGGTGGGGCGACAACAGGTACAGGTACTAATGGTTCTGTGCAAAATGCACTCAATAAGGCCAATGGTTTTGCGAATGCAGGATTTACAACAAATAGTTCTAACACATACTCAGGGAAGGGGAGTGCAACAAAAGATGCAAGTTTTACAACAACTATTTCTGCTAGAATTGTAAAAGTACTTGCAAATGGGAACTATTTTATTTCTGGAAAAAGAGAAATCTTAGTAGATAATCAAAAACAATTGATTCAAATTAGTGGGGTCATTCGCCCTTATGATATCGATCAATTTAATAAAATTAGTTCCGCAAGCATTAGCGATGCGAAGATTTTTTATAAGACTGAGGGAGATACAAATCGTGCGACACAACAGGGTTGGGGAACGAAAATTATTCAAGCTGTTTGGCCATTTTAGTCTTTTGCTACTCCTGGTGAGTGCTTCTTTGCAGGCTGAGAGCTTTGAGAAATTTCAAAGAACACAGATAAAACAATATGTGCAGTATCAAGATCAGAGTGATGCCGCTTTTAATAGTTATTTAAAAGAGGAGTGGTATGCCTATACATCTCACATACCACAAGCATTTTATAAAAAATCCAAGCCAGAAAATTTAGTACCTACAAGTGTAAAAAAGATAAAAGCTGTAGGTCCAGAGGCACATCTCTTATTGAAAAAAAGGGGGCGTAAAACATTTCATCCTCAAGAGATAAAAGAAAATGCGATGAGAGTGGCATATTTTGGAGCATCACTTGGATTTTCAAACTTAGAAAGTATTAAACGTGCAAAATTTTATCCTTTGAATCAAAAAGGAGTAAGTCTGTTTTTTACTCTTTTAGCTTCAAGTCCTTATGAACAGCTTTTAGATGAAATACGAGCAACAAAAAAACGACTGAGACTGAATGATTGGGGCGTTTATATGCTTATAAAAAAACTCTCAAAAGCATATTATAAAGGTTTAGATGAAGCAAAACTTTTAACATGGTTTCTCTTTAATAAGCTAGGGTATGATGTCAAAATAGGTCTTGCAAATAAACATATTGTATTACTGTTTTATAGTCAAAAAAATATTTACAATACCCCCTATTATCGTTTTGGATCAAAAAAATATTATGTTTTAAATGAGTATGCTAAAAATACAAAAAAAAGAGTTTACACTTATAAAAAGAGCTATCCAAATGCGAAGAAGGCATTTGATTTAGCAATGCCATCGCTTCCTATTTTACCGAATGATAGAGAGGAAAAAACCTTGTCTTTTATAGAAAATGCAAAGGAGTATAAATGCTCTTTTACATTCAATAAAAACATGATTGCCTTTATGAAGACCTACCCGCAGGCAGATTATGAAACATATTTTCATACACCTTTAGAAAATGCAACTTATAATGATATTGTGCATGATTTAAAACCCTATATTGATGGCAAAAAAATGAGTGTTGCCCTCAATTTTGTTTTGCATTTTGTGCAAAAGGCATTCTCTTATCAAGTGGATGAAAAACAATTTGGACGAGAAAAGGTTATGTTTGCTCAAGAAACGCTATACTATGATAAATCTGATTGTGAAGATAGAGCTATTTTGTTTGCCTATTTGGTAAAAAAACTTTTTCATATTAAAATAATCGGGGTACAG
This sequence comes from Sulfurimonas sp., assembly GCA_027083475.1. Classification (GTDB taxonomy): domain Bacteria; phylum Campylobacterota; class Campylobacteria; order Campylobacterales; family Sulfurimonadaceae; genus Sulfurimonas. The sequence goes on along the minus strand of JALWON010000093.1, from coordinate 3,719 downwards.
TATAAAGACCATATGAGTACAGCTTTGTATATACCCATCGATGGAGATAGTGTGAAAAAGGGTTCACGAAAATACATAATCGCAGACCCGAGCTTTCTCAATGCCAATATAGGATTAAGTATGAAAAAGTATAAAAAAGTCAAACCTGAGCGATTCATAACAATAAATTAAGTAGGAAGAGTATGCAAACCGTACATCATGATGTTTTAACAAATTTACCAGACAATAGGGCTTTAATACAAAAGCTGAAATCACTTGGAAAAGTGAATTATTTTTTGCTTAATATAGATAATTTTTCCAATATTAATAATGCTTATGGGTATGATATTGGAGATAAAATTTTATCTGAAGTTGCAAAGTTCCTTAATATGTTTAAACCTGTATCCTCGCAAATGTATCGATTTTGTTCAGATCGCTTTGTGCTTGTTGATGAGAGTGCCCTGAGTGAATCGGAGGTAAGAGCAACATGTGAGTCTATTCTCTCATTTTTTACCCAAACAGAAATTTCTGTAGATGAAATAGATATTATGATTTCTTTTACGATTGGAGTTTCACAAGCAAATGGTCTGATTAATATCACACAATCTGAGTGGGCAATGAAAGAGGCGAGAGATTTAACACGAAATAATTATCATATCTTTGATGCATCTTCTTATTTCATTTATAAAGAACAACAAAACTTATACTGGATGCAAAAAGTAAAAGAAGCTGTTGATAGTGAAAATATTGTTGCATTTTATCAACCGATTAGAAATAATCATACAAAAAAAATAGAAAAGTATGAGTGTTTAGCCCGTATTCGTGATGATGATGAAGATGTCTCACCTGCTCTTTTTATGGAGTCTGCAAAGCTTATTGGTGGTACTTCGTACATTACAAAAGCTATTATTATGCAAAGTTTTAAAAAGTTTGCAGGTACAGAGTATGAATTTTCTATTAACATTACAAGTGAAGATTTGAATCTTGAGTATTTAGAAGAATTTTTATTAAAGTATGTCAATAAGTACAATATTAATCCAACAAGAGTTGTTTTAGAGATGCTAGAAGATATTTCGAGTTTAGGTGGTTCAAAAACTTTAGAACAGCTTAACTCTTTACGAATGAATGGTTTTCAAGTAGCTATAGATGATTTTGGTGCTGAAAATTCGAATTTTACACGACTTTTAGAAATTGCTCCAGATTATATTAAAATAGATGGTGCATTTATTAAACATATCTTAACAGATGAAACAAGTCAGGTGATTGTAGATGCGATTATAATGGTGTGTCGTGCACGTAATATTAAAATTATTGCTGAGTATATTCATAATGAAAAAGTACAGGAAAAAGTGGAAGAGTTAGGAATTGACTATTCGCAAGGGTACTATTTTGGTGAGCCGAGAAAAGAGTTAGTTGAATAAAATTTAGATTTGTATAGACGGGGAAATCTATACAAATCTTTGTGTTAAATTTATATTTTTAATAAAGAGTGTGTAAAAAAATTACGCTGTAATTTTTTTGTAAAGTGTATTCACTTTATCTGCTGGAACTGTCATTGGAGAACACATGATTTTTGAACATACTGCTGTTGCTTCACCCATGTAACCAACGAAATCAACGACTACATCATTTGCTTTGTCATCAAAGATTGCAGTAAAGATTTTTTTTGCTCTTTCATTTCCACTTACTCTTGCATCTTTAATTGCAGTTTCTGCATCTGTGAAAGTATCTTTGACTGTATCTACACTTGATTTAGCAGCATCTGTTACTGTGTCAATTCCTGATTTTGCAGCATCTGCGATTTTTGTTGCTGTGTCTTTTACAGAGTCAGTCACTTTTGTTGTTGTTTCTTTTACTGAGTCAACTACTTTTGTTGCAGTTGCTTCAACTTTTTCTTCAACTTTTTTTGCTGCAGTTACTTTTTTCTCAACTTTTGGAGCTGCTGTTTTTTTCTCTGCTTTTGGAGTTACTTTTTTTGCTACTTTTTCTTCTGTATTTGTTGCTGTTGCCATAATATATCCTTAGTATTTTTAATAAAATTTATTTTAATTATTAGTTCAGTTAATGTTTGAACTTGAGCGAAATTATAATAGAATAAATATTAATTTAAGCTTATGAGAACGATTAAATTTTCTAATTTCTTATAGATGAGTAATTAGACTTCTTGCATAACCTAGATATACCTCAGAGGGTTAAAAAGAGGGAAGATAGTGCAAAACAAATTTTTATGCTAGTTTACCTCTTTTTAATCCTCCCGTAGGGCACTTTATAGAGAGCTTTACTCTTCGTTAGATAACCTTTAGCATAGCTACGGCTATGCTCAAGAACATCTGCCTTGATTAAAACTCTCTATAAAGTGCTGAGGCATATCTAGGTTATGAAAGAAGTCTATTATTCTCTTTTTCTTTAGGAAGCGTGTTTTGTAAAAGCAGATATAAAGCGATAATTCTGTATAATTCACGGATTTTTATATATAAAGGTGCATATCAATGGCTAATAAACGTGTTTTAGTAAAGTTTTCAGGTGAAGCCCTCGCTGGTGAGGCAGGTCATGGGATTGACACTCAGATTTTAAAGTATATTGCAAGTGAAATTAAATCACTTGTAAATGCTGGAATTGAAGTTGGTATTGTGATTGGTGGTGGTAATATTATCCGTGGTGTCACAGCTGCTGAAGATGGTATTATCAAAAGAACATCTGGCGATTATATGGGAATGCTCGCTACGGTTATTAATGGTGTGGCGATGCAAGAAGCTTGTGAGCATCAAGGCTTGCAGGTACGTATGCAAACAGCTATAAAAATGGAACAAATAGCAGAACCTTATATCAATCGTAAAGCAACACGCCATCTAGAAAAAGGACGAGTCGTTATTTTCGCTGCAGGAACAGGAAATCCTTTCTTTACGACAGACACAGCAGCAACACTTCGTGCCGTTGAAATTGGGGCAGAAGTTATCATTAAAGCAACAAAGGTAGATGGTGTGTATGATAAAGATCCCGCAAAATTTTCTGATGCGAAAAAACTGAGTGAACTAAGCTATGATGAAGCACTACAAGACCATATAAAAGTGATGGACGATACCTCTATAGCCCTTGCAAAAGATAATAAACTTCCAATTATTGTTTGTGATATGTCTATTGAAGGAAATCTTTTAGATATTTTAAATGGAAATATGGACAATTGCTCCATAGTAAAATAGTCAAAAACAAAATATAAGGAAAAAATAATGAGAATGAAAACAGAAGAACTTACAGCACAAATTTTAGATAATCATCCGGAGTTAGATAGTTATAAAATTGCCATTGCTGTGGCAGCACGATGTGATGAACTTGAAAATGGTGCACAAAGTAAATTAAATATTGACCCTGCAACGATTAAAGCAGCTGATTTAGCACTTATGGAAATTGCTCAAGGTCTTGTTGTCGTTAAAGGCTTTGAAACAAACGCAAAGTAGAGTAGTACTGTATGGGTCTGAGTCAAGCACAAATAGATAAAATAAAACATCTTAGAGATGTTGACTCAGCATCAGCATACCTTTTTGCACAAATTGAAAAAACACCCCTTCTAGAAAAAGCCTATTTGTGTGCCCTTAAAGCACATGAAAAACAGGTTCGAAAGAGTGGAGAACCTTATATTGTTCATCCTATTTTAGTTGCTGCCATTGTTGCTGTAATTAGTAATGATGAAGCGATGGCAATCGCAGCACTCTTGCATGATGTTGTTGAAGATACCGCAACCC
>JALWON010000092.1 GCA_027083475.1 Sulfurimonas sp. | reverse complement strand
CATAATCAACCTCTTTACTAAAAAAATCTCTATAGATTTTTGCAACATCCTCGATCTTTAGTCCCCCTACTCCACATCCCATCATCGGTAAAACAAGCTTCATTGTTTGCGATTTATGTTTTGCGTACCATTGCAGGTATTGTTCTATATTTTGTAGTGCTTTGGATATAGTTTGGAGTGTTGGGTATTTATCTATCTGTCTTGTCCCTGGATCATAGTTCATAATTGCAGCATGCAAAGCGATATCGAATTTTTTTGATTTTCCCGGACCGGTAGCTACTACATCACCCTGTTGTAAACCACCTTCAATATTTAAGAGTGTATTGCTCATCTCATCTTGTAGCTCTTTACCACACTCCCTTTTAAAAGCTGCAGATACACCACTGCCCAACAGGAGCCGTGTATTAGATGGATTGACAATAAAAGTTGCATGTTCTTCATCAAATATTGAACCTTGCTTGGCTATAAGTTTATAGGACATATTGATTTTCCATCATTAGTTGATTTCTTTAGATAGATTGAGGTAATTCTGAGTATCATCTTCTAAAATCTCTTTTATCCATGCAGGCTCCGATATAAAGAGATGAGGAATCCAGTACTTCACAAGTGGTAGTATCTCCATCTCATGGGTAATTGTAACACTAAACTCCATCGTTCCGTCACTGTTTAGTGAATCTATCTTTTGGGTCGGGAGTGGACGACGTTTAAAATATTTGGTAGCACCTTTATCGGCGTAGAGTTTTACTTCGAATGGTTCTATATCTTTTTGAAACCATATAGAGATGGAATTATCCAATAGTTCTTCTAGTTCGCTATCTGTTTCAAATACATCATCTGTGATTTTGGAGTTAGAGATATTTCTTAGGTAATATTTTTTAAGGATATCATCCCGTAAGGCCACCAGATACCAAAATCCTTCAAAGTTCACTATCTTTAAAGGATTGATAGTTGTAGTGTAAATTGGATGTCTTTCATCATTATAATTGCATTCTATTATTCTTTTCTCTTTTATTGCTTGTTCAATGATTTGAATATCACTGAAATTGTCACTTATATCTTCGATATTTAGTTTAGTATAGATTGGATTGAAATCTTCGTTTTTAATTTTTGAGAGGAGTTTGTGGGCTTTTGAAGAGAATTTTCCACCTATTCCTTCAGTTATCTTCTCAATGATGTCAAGTACGATTTCATCTTCTAATGATTTTGTTTTTTCAACTCTGAATCCCTCTTGCATCTTCCACTTTTTCTTCTCTTGATAGATAGGAAAAGAAGCAAGACGTTCATTGAAGTCCCGTTGTATGGTTCTCTCACTTGTTTTAAATTCCTGTGCTAGCTCTTTTACGGAAAGGGCTTCTCCGTCATTGAGTTTAGAAAGTATTACTGTGAGTCTGGTGAGAATTTTATCGTAGTCGTGTTTATATGCCATAATTTATACCTATCTAATTTGATTGTATTTTAGCTAAATGGGGCATAAACTGCCCCCTCCTTCATACAATATCTTAAAATTCTTCCGCCCATTTATCCCAAAAGCCAGGTTTATCGTGATGGGTGTTTTTCATTGCTATTTCTAAAGGAACATAATGATAATAAATTCCATTTATTTTCATATTACCTTCTTTGTCTTCTAAATGTTCATTGAGTTTTACATAACGCTTGTCGTTTTCATCCATAGGGATGTCAATATAGAGTTGTCCCATATATTTTTCCCATCCATCCTCACGAGCAATTGGGCCACACATTTCATATGGTATATTATTT
>JALWON010000091.1 GCA_027083475.1 Sulfurimonas sp. | reverse complement strand
CAGGGAAAACTTGTGCGAAACCATTTGCATCTTCTATTATTTTTACTATTTCAGATTCATGTTTTTTTACACCACCATCAGATATTGGTTTTTTATCTAGCTCTTTTTGCACCTCTTTTACGATTTTGTTTACACTTTTTTCAAGCTCTTCTTGAGAAATATCTCTCTCTAATGTTTTAACAATAGCAGTAGAGAGAACTTTTGAGAGTGCGATATACTCTTTTTGACTCTCTCCTTTAAGCTCTTTTACATCTTCTATATCATCCCCAATCTCTAAAAGATTTGAGATATATTTAGCGACTGCAATGTTGTCACCTGTTATCATTTTCACAGATACAGATTTGTTATTTGCCTTCTCAATCGCCTCTTTGGAGTCCTCTCTAGGTGGGTCAAAGAGTGGTATCAAACCGATAAAATGGTACTTCTCCTCATCAATCTTTTTATAAGCTACACCCAGTGTTCTAAAACCTTTTTGTGCGAAACTCTCTACCTGTTCATAGTAGTATGCTTTGCTCACATCATCTGCATCACTTAGCTCTATAATAACCTGAGGTGCACCCTTCGTATAGGTCTCTCCCGTAGTGAAAAATCCTTCTGTTTTTTTATGAACAGGATCAAAGGAGATAAATTTACTCATCTTCTTCTCTTTAAATTTCTCATTCAAATCATGAAGATTAAGATACTCAAAAATAGGCTTTTCTATAGGGTCTTCATTCTCTTTTTTACTTGCAAAAGAGGCATAAAGCATAAGCTCATCTTCTGTATACTCATTGGCGATAAAGGGTTCAGCTAAACTCATCTTGTTTTGGGTGAGAGTTCCTGTCTTGTCTGAGCAGAGTATATCCATCCCAGCTGCCTCTTCTATAGCAGATAACTTCGTAACTATAGCCTCTTTTGCAGCTAAAGCTCTCGCACCTAAAGCCATAGTTACAGTCAGTACAGCAGGCATAGCAACAGGAATAGCTGAGATAGTTAAAATAAGAGAAAAGATGAGTAAATCAAGTAGTGGCTCCTGTCTTTGGATACCAACATAAATGATAACACCGATAAGCACAAGTGTGATTAGAATTAAGAAGTTTCCTACTTTTATAATCATCGCTTGAAAGTGGCTATGCTCCTCTTTTTCAGCTTTTGCTATCAAACCTACAGTTTTTCCAAAGTATGTATTTAAAGCAGTAGCCGTGACTCTCGCTACCATTTCACCCTGTTTGATGATGGCATTTGCATAGATTTCTTCATTTACCTGTTTATTAACAGCCAAAGACTCCCCAGTTAAAGCTGACTGATCAACTTGAAGAAACTCCTCACCTCCTAGTAAAAGACAATCGGCAGGAACGACATCACCACTCTTGATTTTTATAATATCATCAGGAACAAGCTCTTTAGCATCTATGTTTTTCCACTCGCCATCTCTTAAAACCAATGCTTTTCTTGCCAGCTTTTTCTTTAAAACAGATATAGCACTTAATGCCTTAGACTCTTGATAAAAATCAACAAAGGCATTGACAAGTAACATAAAGAGTATAACCCCAAAATCTTCCCATCTTTTCGCAAGAAAGGAGAGAATAACAGCCACCTCTATCATCCATGGAATAGGACCCCAAAATCTCTTAAACAGACGATGAAACCACCCCTCTTCTTTTTCGTTAATTTCATTGTAGCCATACTCATCTAGCCTACTTTTAACCTCTTCTTCATTTAAACCAGTTAAAGAATCTGTATCTATCTCTTGCATCTTTTCTCCTAGACTTCTTCTAAAACTATTT
>JALWON010000090.1 GCA_027083475.1 Sulfurimonas sp. | reverse complement strand
GTCTTGAGGAATTTTGCGAGTATTTTACCCCATTATCAACAAGATTGTCAATAACTTTTGCCAAGCCCTTTGCATCACCATATATTTGCAAATCCTCAAGTCTTGCAACTATTTCTATATTGGGGTAAATACTTTGTAAAAATGCAACTCTTTTTACAACAAGTTCTTTCAGAGAAAAATGTTCTTTTACATCTTTTTTACTCTGCATATTTATCATATATTCAAGTTCATTATAGCGTTCTTTGAGCATCTCACAAGCACTGTTTATACGCCCTATTCTTTTCAAACTTTTTGCATCTTCAAAGGTTTTCTCAAGCATTTTTGTATTGGATACAATCGTGCTAATAGGAAGGTTGAGTTCATGCAATGTCTCTTTGGAGAGTGCTTGTAAATTTTGTGTATATTCAACCAAAGGATCCACTGCTAATTTTGCAATAAAAAAAGCAGACAGACTAATAAAGAGCAATAAGAAAAAACCTAAAATATAAAAATTATCAACACCAATAATCGCAATAGCATAATAAAAGAGGGCAAGAAATGCAAGGACAGAAACAACATAATATATGAAAATATTTGTCCGTAAATTAAAAAACAAGTTTATACCCTATGCCACGTACATTTTCAATTTTGACCTTTGGCAGCAGTTGCTTAATACGATTAATATAGACACGAATTGCACCCTCACTGCCACCTTCGTTCGCACTCCACAATGTTTGTAAAATCAACTCCTTGGGAACAGTACCATTCACATTATCGAGTAAAATCACTAAAAGTTCATACTCTTTTTTTGACAACTCAAGAGATTTATTCTCATAATGTATCGTTTTATGTAAAGCATCATGCACAAATGCTCCCATAGCTTTAGGAGGCTGTTTACTCGTTCTTTTTAAAAGTGCTTGTAAACGCAGAAGAAGTTCATCATTATCAAATGGTTTTGTTATATAGTCATCTCCTCCATTCATAAAGCTTCTTCTCAGCATCTGCTTATCTTTATGGGAGGTTAAAAAGATTGTTGGTGTCATATCATGCGCATCACGCAATTCGCCTAAGAGAGATACTCCATCAATCAAGGGTACATTAATATCAAGCAAATAAACATCAAATTTTGTCTCAAAAGTGGCATTCAATGCATCTTTACCATTGAAAAAATGCATCACTTCATACCCTGCATCGACAAGTAAATCGCTTAATGTCTCACCAAAAAGCAAGTCATCTTCGAGTAAAAGAATTTTATTCGACACTCTCTATCGCCCAGTTCAATGTTTCTCCTGCATACATTGGAACAACACCACTATAGTTCTGGGGAACAACAAATGGACGTTGTGCTAAAACAACTTCTTTAAACTCTGGACAAATTCCATAAATATTTTGTGCATTATCGCTTACAAAAGCTTGTAAGTTGTCTAATTTGCCATATTGATCAAATATTTCACATAAAAGTTGCAAGGAAATAGGAGCACTAAAAACACCCGCAGCACACCCGCATGACTCTTTTTTATGTTGTGGATGGGGTGCAGAGTCTGAACCAAACATCACTTTTGGATGGGCTTGCAAGGCAACACTTAGTAATGCATCCAAATCTTCGGGTCGTTTTGCAATAGGTTTACAAAAAAGATGTGGTTGCATCATCCCACCAACAACGTCATCAAGTGTCAAAAGCAGATGATGCACAGTTATAGTCGCATATAAATTTTCATATTTGTCTAACATCTCTACCGCTGCTTTTGTTGTAATATGCTCCATAATAATTTTTAGTTTTGGAAAGGAACTCGCCAAGTTTTCATAAATAGACATAAACTCTGCCTCTCGATCCATCACAAAACCATCTGTCTCTCCATGCACACATAAAGGCATACCTAAATCACTCATTGCTTGGAGAGTTGGTCGCATCTCTTCTATGTCAAAAGAGCTGACACCGCCCTCTGAATTTGTCGTAATTCCTGCTGGGTAAAGCTTGAGAGCAAGGATATCATCGACAACAGACTCTAAAAATGCTTTATCGTAATTTTTATAAAAAAGTGTCATATAGGGTTCAAAATAATCATTTGGAACAGCCGCCATAATGCGTTGTTTATAGGCTTGAACATCATCAAGTGTAGCTACAGGGGGTACAAGATTTGGCATAACAAGTGCTCCACTATACGAGTAAGCACTCAGAGGTGCTACATTTTCAAGCATAACAGCATCTCGTAAGTGCAAGTGCATATCTAAGGGCATTAAAAGTGTGTGAGTTTTCATAAATTTCCTTCTATTTTCTTAAGAAATTATAGCGAAATTATGTAATCTTATAAAATTTCTGTATAATAGTATTAAGAATTCTAATAGAGGTATATATAATGCAAAGACTTTTTTCCTTCCTATTTTTTATACTTTTATTGACTCCTTCTCTTTGGGCTGGTCTCTTTTTTGATGATCCAAAACCAAAAAAGAATCCATTAACACTCTTAGAAAAAATCCAAAAGAAAAAACATTTAGATGTTATTATTCTCAATTCACCTACAACCTACTATATCGGAAACGATGAAAAAGCAGGTTTTGAGTATGACTTGATTGCAGCATTTGCAAAACACATAGGTGTTGATCTTAATCTCAGTGTTGTCTATACTGTCAATGAAGTCCTCGAAAAAAGCCGACAAGGTATCGGTGATATTACTGTGGCAGGACTCACAAAAACACCTCAAAGAATGAAAGAGTTTAAATTTGGTCCTATTTACTACAGTGTACAAGAACAACTCATCTGTAGTTCTGAACTTATACACGAAGGAAAATTCCCAAAAAAAATTCAAGACCTTAAAAATCGCTCTATCATGGTGGGAAAAGAAACGAGCTATGAAGTCACACTCAACACCATCAAACAACAAGTCCCTGGATTTGATTTTAAGACTACTATAGAGTATTCAAATGAGCAACTACTCAGAATGACCCAAGAGAGAAAAATTGATTGTACTGTTGCTGATTCCAATATTTTTATGATTAGTCAAAGATACTACCCGAAGCTCAACCGTGCACTTGTTTTACGTAAAAATAGATACTTAGCCTGGGTTTTACGCAAAGGTGATGATTCTTTAAACGAAGCCCTCTATAAATGGCTCAATGTTTTTGAATACTCTGGGAAAATGCAAGAGCTAAAAGGAAGGTATTTTACTTTTTTATCACTTTTTGATTATTATGACACATCTATGTTTTATACCCGAATGGAAAAGCGTTTACCCCGATATAAAAAATATTTTATAGAAGCGGGAAAAAAATATAATATTCCTTGGATTATTTTAGCTGCCGTTTCTTATCAAGAATCTCATTGGAATCCACATGCAACAAGCTACACAGGGGTGCGGGGTATGATGATGCTCACAAACAATACAGCACGACTCCTTGGTGTAAAGAATAGACTGGATGCAAAACAGAGTATTTTTGGTGGAGCAAAATATCTGAGAACACTTGATGAAAAGCTGCCAAAAGAGATAAAAGGTGTCAATCGATGGGCATTTATTCTTGCTTCTTACAATATTGGCTATGGGCATGTTCTTGATGCACAAACTTTAGCAAAAAGACTTAACAAAAATCCAAATTCATGGATAGAGATTAAAAAGATTCTCCCACTTTTAGAGCAAAAAAAATATTTTAGACACCTAAGGTATGGTTATGCTCGAGGGAGTGAACCTGTCCGTTATGTCAATGCAATCCAGAACTACTATGACATCTTAGTCAAGCATGAAATCATGATAGCAGAAAGAAAAAAAGAGAAAGAACGTTTACACCAACTCAACAAAGGCAAAGTTAATCTTAAAATTTTAGCAGGGAAAAAGGTCTGGATAGGCTATATAGACCTTACCAAACAGAAGAAACATCAAACAATTGTCAAAGATGAACTCTCCCTTGACCCAAATAAAGATTGGTTACTGCTCTTTGGTCCAGGGAATATCACCCTAGAAGTCAATCATGAAATCAAAAAATACCGTTCAAGAAAACTCAATATGCGTTTTAAATATATTGATGGAAAGTTTACAAAAATAGGTGTGAATGAGTTTAAAAGGCTCAATCACGGAAAGAAATGGTAAGACTATAAACTCTTTTTTGCCTCGCTAATCAAATCGTTAATAGCTTTTTCATACACTTTAGCTTCTGCTGCAACAGTAGACTCAAAGCGTGTGACAAGTACAGGGGTTGTGTTACTTGCACGCACAAGTCCCCACCCTTTTTCAAAATTAATTCTTACACCATCTACATCTATAATATCTTTTATTTTTGGAAACGATGCAGGAGGATTTTGCAGTAGTTCTTTGACTCTCTCAATAATTTTAAATTTTTGATCTTCCGTCGTTTCTACTTTTATTTCTTCTGTTGAAAATACTTGTGGGAGTTTTGCAAGCTCTGCATCAAGATCAATCCCATCATGAATGAGCTCTAACATTCGTAGTGTTCCATAAATCGCATCATCATACCCAAAATAACGATTTTTGAAAAAGACATGCCCACTCACTTCACAAGCAAGGTCTGCATTTGTCTCTTTCATTTTTACTTTTAAATTTGAGTGCCCTGTTTTATACATAATCGCATTTGCACCTCGACGGGCAAGCTCATCATACATTACTTGAGAACATTTCACTTCACCAATGACAGTCGGTTTCTCCATCTTCATAGAGTATAAAAGAGCCATCATGTCACCTTTTATATTATTTTTATGGGTTAAGACTGCTATTCTGTCAGCATCACCATCATAAGCAAATGCTATCTCTCCATCTGTTTGCAGTAATTTTTTTACATCCTCCAAATTGTGCTCGTCTGATGGGTCTGGATGGTGATTTGGAAAAGTACCATCAGGGTCTACATACAAGCCTTTTGTACTCAGTTCTAAACGAGAAAAAATATCTTCGGTCACAACACCAGCCACACCATTACCACAGTCATAGACTATTTTTGTATCCATGCCTTTGAGGTGCTCAAATTCATTGACTAAGAAATCTACATATCTTTTAACCGCATCTATCTCAGTAACATCACGAGCCACCTCAGTTGGCATATCCATAGCCTCACACTCACGACCCAAAGCATATATATCTTCACTAAAAAAAGGTGCTTTATCTACTGTTATTTTAAAACCATTATATTCACTAGGATTATGAGATCCTGTAATCATCACAGAAGCAGATGGTATGACACCATCCCATTCTTGATAATTAGTAAAGTAATTCACTGGTGTAGGTACAAGCCCCATACCAAGCACTTTTTTTCCTCCTGCGTTTAAACCACGAACAAGGTACTCAAATAAAATCGGAGAGTGACTACGAGCATCATACCCAACAGCTACATACTCACCCTTTATTTTTGATGCAAGTGCATATCCAATGCGAACAACACTCGCTTCATTTAACTCTTTTTCATAAATACCACGTATGTCGTACTCTCTGTAGATGCTCATTTAAATCTCCTCAAACCTTGTCTAATCTCATGGACAAAAGGTTTATAGTGTGTTTTTATAATACAATAAAAGTCCGATTATCGTCGAATTTTATCAAATTTTCTCATATTCGTCGGACTCTCATCGGACTAAAACGGATATGTAAAAGGGAGTGGAATGATACAGTTAAAAACATTAAACAAAAGAATTTTGTATTATCATGTTGATATTTATAGCTATCCCTTATTGGTAAAATATCATCTAGTTCATCAATCACTTATCTATCCATAACTTGCCAATATCCACGAGTACCCCCAATTCTCTCTAAAATACCTTGTTCTTTTAACTTTGCAAGATTCTCTTCAATCTTTCTTTTTGATATACCTACAATTCCAGATAGTTTTGAAGCAGATATTTTATTATTAGCTTGAATCTGTTTAAGTATCATTTGTTGATTTTCAGTAAGATTACCGACTTTATTACCGACTTTATTACCGACTTTATCTATAGCTTCTAAAATGGACTCTAGTGCAAACTCTATAAAAAGAGTACTTTCACCATTGCTTCCACACTCTTCTAAAACCTTATAGTACTCTTGTTGCTTATCTCTAATAATACTTTCTATAGGGATAACACTAAAATAATTGTTCCAGTTATAAAGAATCAAGCTCTGCCAAAATCTACCCATTCTTCCATTTCCATCTATAAAGGGATGAATAAATTCAAACTCATAATGAAATGCACTACTGACAATGAGAGGGTGAGCATCTGTTGTACCCAGCCAGTGAAACAAATCACCCATCAGCTCTGGAATTTGTCCACTTGGAGGGGCTACATGAACAACACCATCTCTACCACCTACTCCGACATTAGTTGTTCTGTAAGTTCCAGCTTTTTTTAAAAGCCCATCCATCAAAATTTTATGTGATTTTAAAAGCTCTCGTTCATCTTTGTAATCTAAGTCTCCAAGTTGTTTATATAAAGCAATAGCACCATTTGCTTCTGCAATTTCATCAACTTTACCTAAAACTCTTTTACCCTCGATTAGTGCAGTAATTTTCTCTTCATCAAGAGTACTTCCCTCTATCTGGAGTGTCCCTGTAATAGTTCTAATTTGATTAATTTTTCTTAGTAATGGTAATGTAGTTTTAGAGTCAATAGCTTCTAGTTTTCCAACATGTAAGCTTATCTGACTAATGAGGTCAATTATTTTAGTAGTGATTGTAAACGGTGGTTGATAACTCATTTATTGCAATCCATTCAAAAAACTATCGAGTTTATTTACTTATTGAATATAGGAGAAAGGTACTACTTTATCAATAGCTCAAGCATTTATTTGTCGTTCTATTTTATCTATGATTGACATAATGCTTCCTCCTTTTTATCGTGACTGCATTATAGCACAATTTACAATTTAAAAACAATTTGTTGAAATAAATTATTGAAACTTTTAAATAAAATTCTTTAAAAGTACCTAATATAGGGGATTGTTAAGTGGTTGGTCCTATGTGACTCGAACACATGACCACTCCGTTATTAGATAAGATACACCCCCTATTTATTGGGGTTTTAAAGCTATTATGACTGCAAGTGACAGCAATCGTGGTCATAATATGGACATAGTGAATTTTATAAAAATCCTAAACATAACCCAAAAAAACCTTAGCCAATTTCTTCGCCCTATTTGGAGTCTGTTCCGCCCAACGACTATCTAAAGCTTGTATGTAAGCTTCTTTATAATCTCCCTCTTTTAAAGCCTTCCACATTTTTTTAAACTTTAACAATCCCCCTACTCCTAACTGATAAGTAATCAAGTAAAATTAATTTCATATTTCTGTCCATATCCAATAATCACTTTTTCAACATAATTTTTCAAATTTTCAGTGGATGTATAGGCTTCTAAATC
>JALWON010000089.1 GCA_027083475.1 Sulfurimonas sp. | reverse complement strand
ATGCAAAATAATTCCATCTATAGTTGCCCAATCTAAATCTTTTGTCATTTTATAAATTTCATGTGCCAAAACAAAGCCTGGCATTACATAATCTACAATCAAAAAGTTAGGAAAGAGTTTTTTGATATTTTCTTTGCCTGTCACTGCATTTGAGATTGTTACAACAGCATCTGCATGCGTATGATCGACAAATTTAAAAGGAATGAGTGCATGTAAAATCGCTTCTACCGAAGGATTTGGTGCATCTGTATCTATCATTGCTTCGCGTTGGCGTTTGACCATCTCTATATCGCTCAAATCTGCTTCTTGTGCCATTTCTAAAAGGGCATCCATCTTCACAGGAGCAAAGCCCTCTTTTTTGATGCTGACTAAATCCCAGCCACTCCCTTTGACAAAGAGTATCTCTTCTCCATCAACCATACTTTTCACCGAGGTATTACCACCACCATGCAAAACAAGTTCATCATTTTGCCCTAAAAGGTTCGAAGTATACACACGTAAATCTAAATCGGTTTTGCACTTTTGTGCTTTGTCTGCATTATATAAATTATCCATCGTTTTATCCTAATACTTCAAGTTCATCTGTATATTTTTTCTCACAAAATGGCTCATAAGAGCTTTTGTATGTTGCATAATGTGCTGAAGCCTTATGCCCATCAAGGGCTGCTTCATTCTCCCAAGTCTCTACTGCCATAAACCTTTTTCTGTCATTTTCATACTGAAAAATTTCATAAAAAAGACACCCTTTTTCTGCCTTACTTGGAATTACCATTGCTGATAATAATGCTTTCATCTTCTCTTCTTGCCCATCTTTTGCTATAAATGTTACACTTTTTGTAATTGTCATAATTGTTTTTCCTAATTTGTTAATATTTTACACTCTTTATTATATCCAATTAATCATAAGTAGTTTATAATGAAACAAAAATACAAAGAAATAATACCAATGAACTTACAACTAGAGATAGAAAATGTTATAGAAAACGGGGGCTCAGACTTTGAACTCTCAAAACTTTTTAAACAGTATATAAAAGAGTATAAAACTGCCCTCCCCCAACTCTTTGAGAGTTCCCAAGGAAAAGATTTTTTAGTCAAACACACCAAAAAACTTGATGCTATTATTTCACTGATGTATAAGACAATTCTCAGACGAACTTTTGGCGATTACTTGCCGATGCGAAACTCCATTCCCATCGCTATTATTGCACTTGGAAGTTATGGACGCGAACAACTCGCTGTACATAGCGATATAGATCTTTTAATAGTCTATGAAGAGATTCAAGGGTACCAAACAGAGCTTATCATAGAAAAACTCTTTTATCTTGCCCTTGATGCAGGCCTTAAACTCGGGCATAGAGTACATACTGTCAATGATTTATTTCAAGCATCGCTAGAAGATTTAACCATCAAAACGGCTCTTTTAGAAAACCGTTTTATTGTGGGGTCTACCTTTACATGGCACAATGCAGGCAGAGAGTTCAAAAGAGTCCGACTCCATGAACAAAAAGAGTTTATCTTAGCAAAAATCAAAGAAGCACAGCTACGGCGTAAAAAATACCCGCTCTCCATGGAGCCAAATATTAAAGAGAGTGTCGGAGGGCTTCGAGATTCACATCTTCTTTTTTGGATTGCCCATACAATTTACGGTGTCACTTCATTGCATGAACTTGCAGGAAGACTCTTCTCAGAGTTAGAGTATAAAGAGTATCGTATTGCCTTAGAGTTACTCTATAGAGTACGAAGTGCTCTGCACCTCATCCGAAACAAACAAGAGGAC
>JALWON010000088.1 GCA_027083475.1 Sulfurimonas sp. | reverse complement strand
CCTTATGTACTTGATGGTAGCCATTGACTAAAAGGGAAGCCTTGGAACTATGCACAGCAAGTTTTTCTATCTTTTGACATGTTAGCTCATGCAACTCTTTTTTGTGTGCTAACCCCAAGTAATCATTGGAAGCAAAATCTTTGAAATCACTCTGAATAACTTCTCTGCTTCTGTATCGGCCTGCACGTTGGAGTGCTTTAAGTTCTTGACTATAAAACATCGATTTGTAACTGGTTACGTCCCTCATGTTTTGCTTTATACAGCAACTTATCGGCTGCTAGATAAATGGTATCCACATCCACTATCTTCGTTGCTTCAACATAGACCGCTCCCATAGAAATCGTTACATACTCAGAGACCTCACTCATTGCATGACGAATATGTAAATTTTCAATAGACTCAATTAAGGCTTGCAAGTAGAGTTTGAGCTCCTCTAATGGCTCTGCACTAAAGAGTAGTCCAAACTCTTCTCCACCAAGTCTAAAGGCATAATCATGGGGACGTTTAAGATGTTTTTTGAGTGTATATGCCACAGCTTGGAGTGTCGCATCCCCTTCAGGATGTCCATAATGATCATTATAGAGTTTAAAATAATCAATATCAATCATAACAAAAACAGCATTCTCTTTTTTACGTGCCATCTGTTTTAACTCTTTGGGTGCGATGGTATCAAAAAAACGTCTATTATAGAGTCCTGTAAGTGGGTCAATGTTTGAGAGGAGTTCTATTCTTTTTTTATCACTGATGTCGTCTATAATCATGCTATAGAGTAGTCTAGCATCCTCTTCTGTCGTCGGAGCCACTCTAAGATATAAATAAACATCATTCTCAAAATGCAGCTCACTCTCCCATTTAAAACCATCTGCAATACAAAGCATAAGTACAGAGAGTTGCTCCTCATCTTTGACTATATCTTTAATATGCATCTTGAGTAACTCTTTTTTTGTTTTACCGAGAAAAAAGGCTAGAGCACTGCTCGCTTCTATAATCTTCCCCGTATTATCAAAAATAAGTGAAAAGATATTGGCATCAATCATATCAAAATAGCGTTGTATTTTTAACTCTTTTTTCTGAGTATCATGTAAAATATAGAGATAAATAAAAATAACAATGAGCAGTGCAGCAGCAGAGAGAAAGAGTGTCAACTCTGTTGTTGCTGCTTTTTCATCGATAATATTTTGAATATAGGCTTCCCCTTTTTTATCAGCAAAACTCGTGAGATGTTTTAAGTCACCAATGACCATTTGAAGGTGCTTGGCTCCTCTGTTTTTTGTAATAAAAGCTGCTTGTTTATACTTCTTCTCTTGTGTCAATAAAATCACTTCTTGCCGAATACGCTTCCATGCACGAAAGTCTTTTTCAAAACGAGCAATATCTTCTTTATTCCCTAGATATTTATCATATAAAAGCGGAAGGAGTAAAAAAACGTTATTTTCATTCGACTGCACACTCTCTGTCGCATGCAATAAATCTTGTTTAGAAGTTGCTAGGGCGACATCTTTCATATAGCGGTGCATAGAAACAAGGTTAATATTTATATCTCGAACAATGCTATTGACACGGTAAGGGTGTTCATACAGTCCTGTTACCTCTTGAGAGATAATATCAATGGTCTTAATGTTATAAAACACACCTACAATGATGACTGTCACGATAGTCATAAAACTAATCAGCAAATTTCTCATATAGCGCGTTTTCATTCTTTAGCCTTTTATCTGTGAAAGCGAGTTAACACTTCTGTAGTTAAACCCATCGCTGTACTCTCAAAGCCTTTGAC